>CAIXRL010000586.1 GCA_903921835.1 Candidatus Eiseniibacteriota bacterium
GGCATGATCATCCTGCCGTGCGGCACGAAGTCGCTCCGGTTCCGTCCGCCGCTCGACATCACGGCGGCGGAAATCGACGAGGCGCTGTCGCTGCTGGACCGCGCGATCGAGGGGGCTTCGGTTACTTCGGCGTAGGACCTCGGGAGCGAGACGTGTGCGAGCGGGCGCCGGGCGGGCAGGTCTCGTCCCGGGGCCCGCTCGTCGTTCGCCATCCCGGGTTGGACCATTCATGAGCCCGCGGCCTGCGAGCGCGATCTGCGCGCCATCCGCCGCGGGGATCGACCGCCCGCTTGCTCGACGTGTCACCGACACGGCTCCGCTGCGGTCGATCGATCCCCGCATCGGCTGCCACACATCTCGCGCCCTCGGCTCGCGGTTCATGAATGGTCCGGCCCGGCTCTCTCCTCACTGCGCTGCGCGACGCGACCGGCTCCTGCCTCCTTCGCGCCGCGCAGGGCTCCCCGGGACGGGACCTGCCCGCCCGACGCCTGCGCGTGACGGGCGGGACCCGCTTCGCATGGCCCGGGCCCGCGGGCATCAGCGCAGGATCGCCGCCAGCGCCTTCTCGAACTCCGCCTCGGTGAGCCGCGTCACGGTGTAGCCGCGCACGATGCCGGTGCGGTCGATGAACACGAACGTCGGCGTGCTCGAGCCGCCGTAGCGCTCCATCGAGGCGGTGCTCACCACCACCGGCGTCGTGCCCATGGTCGCGTACGTCGCGCTCCAGGTGCTGTCGAGGGCGGCCTTCTCGAGGGTGCGTTCGGTCACGTCGTCGAAGTAGCGGGTCAGCGCCACGACCTGCAGGCTGTCCCCGGCGTGCCGGTCGCGGACGCGCGCGAGCGTTGGCTCCATGCTGCGGCAGTCGCCGCAGCCGTAGTTGAACAGGAACAGCACGACCGGCTTGCCGCGCATGGCGACCAGCGCCGGCACCGGCGGGCCCGCACCGCCTTCCGCGACCAGTTCGGGCGCCGGCTGGCCCACCAGCGTGAGCAAATTGATGCGCTTCCACAGCCGGGAACGCAGCGCGACGGGCCCGGGGAGGGTCTTGAGTTCCCTGCGGATGTACTCGGCTGCGGTGCGCGCGTCGCGCTGGCCCGCGAGCAGTTGCGCGTGCACTTCCATCGCGGCCCCAAGTGCGGTCTCGAGTTCCACGTCGTGGGCGAGGTCGGCGCCGGCCGCGCGGCGCTGCGCGCACAGTGCGAGCGCGGAGTCGGCGTACGTGCCGGCCTTGTCGCGCTCTCCCAGCATCAGTGCGCCGCGCGCGAGCCAGGAACAGCCCACCAGCCACGGCCCGTCCTGCCCGTGCTGCGTGCGCCAGACCTCGGCGATCGATTCGGCCGAGGGCAGGTCGCCCGCCGAGAGCTTGTTGCGGATGCCCGGGACCGGCGTGGGCGCCGGTGCGGGCGCCGCGGCCGGAGCAGGAAGCGCGGGGGCCTGCGCGAGCGCGAGCGTCGCGGGCGCGGTGAGGATCGAGAGGAGTGCGGCGCGACGGGTCCAGCGTGACAACGTGGCGTTCATGCGACGCCTCCGGGAAGATGGGGCGCGCGCCCGGCGCGCCGCGGCAACCGATGGTCAGTGGAGCGCCCGCTCCTGTTCCACATGTCACTCCGCCATCAAGCGCGGGTGCAGCGCCGGCAAACTTGCACCCGGCGCGCCGGCGGGCGAAGGTCCGGACCATGAGTGGTCCGGAGAAGAAGAAGTTCCGCGAGTCCGCCGTCGTGGTGCTCGTGCGAGGCGAAGGCGAGGCGCTCGAGGCGTTCTGGGTGCGGCGCTCGGACGCGCTGGCGATCCAGCCGGGTTTCATGTCGTTCGTCGGCGGCAAGGTGGACGCCGAGGACGCGACGCTGGAGCTGCCCGGCGTGGCCGACGAGGCCGAGCGCGCCGCCCGCGCGTGCGCCATTCGCGAGCTGCTCGAGGAAGCCGGCGTGCTGGTGGGGCTGGCGCCAGGCGTGCCCGCGCCCTCCGCCGGGGTCCTGGCCGATGCGCGAGCGCGGCTGCTCGAGCGGCGCGCGACGTTCGTCGAGATCGCGCGCGAGCAGGCGTGGCACTTCGCGCCGGAGGCGCTGGAGTTCGCGGGACGCTGGCAGACGCCGCCGTTCGCGCCCGTGCGCTTCGACACGCTGTACTTCCTCGCGCGCGTGCCCGAGGGCCAGGCGCCGATCGTGCTGCCGGGCGAACTCGCGCTCGGCGAGTGGGTGCGCCCCGCCGAGGCGATCGAGCGCTGGCGCCGGGGCGAGCACACGTTCGTTGCGCCCATCCTGTGGGCGCTGCGCATCATGCTCGAGGGCGGCCCGGACCTGGCGGCGCGGCTCGCGAACGCGCCGCGGCGCGCGGCGACGCCGGCGCGGCAGATCGAGATGCAGTACGCCGTCGTGCTGCACGCGATGAAGACGCGGCCCCTGCCGCCCGCGTCTCACACCAACGCCTACTTCGTCGGCGAGTCCGAGATGGCGCTCGTGGATCCCGGCAGCGACGATCCCGAGGCGCTGGAGGAACTCTACCGGCTCGCCGACTCGCTGGCCGCGCAGGGCCGGCGCGTCAAGACCATCGTGGTGACGCATCACCATCCCGATCATACTGGCGGCGTGCGCGCGTGCCGGGAGCGTTTCCACGCGCCTGTCGTCGGCCATGTGGCGCTCTCGCCGCACCTCGCGCTCGACATCGTCGTGGGTGACGGCGACACGATCGCGCTCGCGCCCGGCGTGGGCGAGTGGGACCTCACGGTGTTCGCGACGCCCGGGCACACGCGCGATTCGATCTCGCTCTGGCACGCGCGCAACCGCCTGCTCTTCTGCGGCGACCTGGTGCCCGGAGGTCCTGGCAGCGTGGTGATCGATCCGCCCGACGGCGACATGGCCGGCTACCTCTCCTCGCTCGAGCGCATGGCCGCGCTGGAGCCGCGCGTGCTCTTTCCCGCGCACGGCTCGCCGCAGGGCGCCGTCTCGCGCCGCATCCGCGCGCTGGCGCAGCACCGTCGCGAGCGAGAGACCCGCGTGCTCGCCGCGCTCGGCCACGAGCCGCGTGCGCTCGCCGAACTGCTGCCGCTCGCCTACGACGGCACGCCGCGCAGTCTGTGGGCGTGGGCCGAGCGCTCGCTGCTTGCGCACCTGCTGCTGCTGGAGACGCGCGGCGAGGCGGCGCGCGAAGGGGACCGCTGGCGAAAGGGCTGAGCGCACCACGGGCCGGTCCGCCTCGCGGCGCGCCGGCCCGTCGGTGTGCCGCTTCGCCTACTTGCCCGCGGGCATCTCCTGGGGCACAGGGTGCTCCACCGCGTGCAGCGCCAGCTGCGTGGTGAGCTCATTGCCGTTGTGCCTCAGCGAGGGACCCGGCTCCTCCTCCTCGAGGTACGTGTAGCCCGAGAGGCCCTCGTCGTAGCGCTTCATCAGCAGCGCGGACTCCTCGAACGTGAGCAGGCCCTTGCGCAGTGCCTCCTCGTTCGCCTGGCGCATGCGCTGCATGAGCCACGACTTCTGGTACTGCACGTAGCCCAGCACCTCGGTGACCGAGTCGCCCTCGA
>CAIXRL010000587.1 GCA_903921835.1 Candidatus Eiseniibacteriota bacterium
CCCCGCCCGGGCCCGATTTGCACGGTAAGACCGCCGGCGCATAATGCCGATGACGACAGGGTTCCCCCAGAGCAGGTGGACCCGAAGGAGTCGGATCCGCATGAGCCAGACCGAATCCAATCCAGCCCCAGCTCGCGGGCCCATGCGCACGGCGCCTCTGCTCGTCGGCGCGATCGTGCTCGCGGGCATGCCGTGGCTGGCGTCGTTCTTCGAGCATGGGACGCTCGCGAGCTCCTCGCGCGAGTTGTGGACCGCCGGCATCGCCTCCGTGCTCGCCGCGGGCTTCGGGCTGTGGGTGATCGTGCTGCTGCGCCGCGAGCGCCGCATCACCCGACGGCACCTCGCCGACCTCGAGGAGCTGACGCTCACCGATCCGCTCACCGGCCTCGGCAATCGCCGCGGGCTCGAGCGCGATCTCGCCAAGGCCATGCTGCGCTCGCGCCGGCTCGATCATCCGCTGTCGCTCCTGTTCATGGATGTGGACGACCTGAAGATCGTCAACGATCGCTTCGGCCACGCCGCAGGGGACGACACGCTGCGCGTGGTGGGCAACGTGACGCGTTCGTGTTCGCGTGAAGGGACCGACAGCGGCTACCGCGTCGGAGGCGACGAGTTCGTGCTGGTCCTGCTGGCCGGTCGCGCCGGCGCCGAAGTGCTTTCGCGCCGCATCCAGCACGGGTTCCTCGGGCGCTCGCCGTTCGAGTCGCACCTGAGCACGGGCGTGGTGGAGTGGGACGGCGCCATGTCGGCGGGCGAACTCATCAACGAGGCCGATCGCCGCATGTACCAGAACAAGCACCTGGGCCGCGCGGCCGAGTTCAGGGGCGCCCGCCGGGGCTGACCGGCTCCCCGAAACGCAGCGGACCCGCTCCCGTGTTCGAGGCGGGTCCGCTGCGTTTCGCGCCCGGGCCGGTCACACGAGCACGGACTTGTGCGTCACCTCGAGCCGGCGCTCGGCTGTCCAGGGCCAGTGGAACAGCGCGCCCAGGCTGGGGCGCTCGACAGGCGTGTGCCACTCGACGGGGTGCGGGTCGCCGCGCAACTCGTCGGCGAAGTCCGGGTCCACCGCCTCGGCCGCGACCCACGCGGGTTCGCGTGGCGGCGGCGCGGCGCGACGTGGGCGCTCCACGGGGCCGCTGCGATGCCGCGTCACCTGCCGCGCGAGCCAGCCCACCATGCGCGGGCGCAGGTCGGCGAGCACGTTGAAGCAGTCGTGTGCGCCGCGCGGATAGAAGACCAGTTCGCGCTCGCAGCGCGCGGTCTCGAAGATGCGGTACGCCTCGTCGCCGGGCGTGATCATGTCGTGCCCGCCGCCGGCCACCATGAGCGGACGGTCGAGCGACGGCAGCGCGTCGGCGAGCGTGATGCGCGGAATGTGCCGGTCCATCTCCTCGACCGGCATGTCGTAGAGCGAGGCCAGCTCGCGGCGCATCGCGAACAGCGTCACGTTCCAGTAGACGTCCGCCGAGAACGGCGGGCTCACCGCGGCCACGGCGCGCACGCGCGGATCGTGCGCGGCCATGCGGATCGCGCAGTAGCCGCCCAGCGAGAGCCCCATGAAAGCGACGGCGCCGGGATCCAGCCCGGGGAGCGACTCGATGTGGTTCACGATCGCGACGCCGATCGGCCGCGGCTCGGCGACGTGCGCGAGCCGGTGGAACGTCTCACCCAGGCCGGGGCCGTCGAGCGTGATCGCCGCGATGCCGCGGGCGAGCAGCGCGTCGGACCACCAGTGCAGCTCCTCCTTCACCGCGTTCGTGCCGTTGAAGACCACCACGACCGGCCGCGGGCCGTCGCCCGGCGGGACGCGCAGGTAGCCGCGGATCAGCCGGTTGCGAAACGGCGCCTCGAAGGGGAGCGCGGGCACTGCGAAGTTCGGCGCGGCGAGCGCATAGGCACGCACGCAGGCCTCGTGCAGCTGGCGCTTGCGTGCGGGATCGATGAAGACGATGTACTGGGCGAAGTTGTAGGCGGCCGACGCGGTGAGGAAGCGGCGCGCGGCCTCGTCGGCCCGGCCCCAGGTCAGCGCGTCGTGTCCGCGCTCCTCGTGCGAGCGTCCCAGCGACTCCCACTCGGCGGCCCACGAGTCGAGGCCGTCCACGCGACCGAGCACGTGATCGAGGTCCCCGGGGCTGACGCCGTGGCTCGTGAACTGCAGCTTGGCCCACGCGGGCATCTGGCGGGCGGCGCCCAGACGCAGGCTCATGCGCACGAATCCCGGCCTCAGCAGCTGGCTCCTCAACACGTGCGGGACGAGGAGTTCGAGCCGTCCGCCGTTGACCTGCATCGCGCGCTCCCGGGGTCGCTTCCGGATGACCGTGAAGACAGCGCCCGGGGATGACGTCGGACCCGGGGCGCGTCCTTCCGGCGGGTTGTCGTGCCTTGCAACGAGCACGCCGCGTGCCACGCCTCGCGCGTTCTCGCTGCGATGGAAGTCTCGGCTCGACCGGGTGCGACTTGAGCGCAGAGTGTGTTGCCTGTGCGATTTGGGCGTGTGCGCGCCGGGTTCCGGCGCGGACTCCCCGGCCACGGCGGGTTCCCGGGTGCGACTTCGCGGGTGAGTGGCCCCGGCGAGGGTGTGAGCCGGCGCAGCAGGTGACGCGTCCCCGCCGCGGCGCATCCGGTCGTCAGCGCTCGAGCCCGACCCGCGTGCGATAGGCAGCGAGCAACTTCATGCCCATCCCGCGCGCTGCGACCGCGCGGCCCTCGAGCAGGGCCACCGGCAGCACCTCCTGCACCGTGTTCGTGAGGAAGATCTCCTGCGCCTCGCGCAGGTGCCCGGCGACGATCGGCGCCTCGCGTGCGGGCAGCCGCAGCTCCCGGCACAGCTCGAGCACGATGGCGCGCGTGACGCCGGGCAGCACGTCGTGCGCGAGCGGCGGAGTGAGCACCTCGCCGCCGCGGACGACGAAGACGTTGCTCGCCGCGCCCTCGACCAGGTGACCGTCGGGCGCGACGAGCAGCGCTTCGTCCGCGCCCGCGGCGCGGGCCTCCTCGCGCGCCAGGTCCCACGCCATGCGACTCGTGGTCTTGTGCCGGCCGATCCAGCCCTGCTGGAACGGCACGCACGAGAACATCACGCTCGCGTCGCCGCGCCGCGTGCCCGGCCACAGCCTCGCCGCGAGCGGCTCGGCCTCGATCCACGCGCCCGCCCGCGTGGGCCGTCCGCCCGCGATCCCGCGGGTCACCGTGAGGCGCACGACCGCGTCGGTGAGCCGCTGCTCCGCGAGCAACTGGTCGATTCCCCCGCGGAGTTGCGCGGGCGAGGGCGGCACCGGGAAGCCGAGCTCGGCCGCGCTCAGCACCAGGCGCTCCATGTGGCGTTGCCACGCGAAGGGCCGCCCGTCGTACACGCGAAGGGTCTCGAAGATGCCGCCGCCGTCTCGCGCCCCGCGGTCGAAGACGCTCAGCACGGCGTCCCTGCCGCGCACGATCACGCCATTGATCCAGACCGCACGCTCGGGCGCGCGGCCTCCGGGCGGCAGCGCAGCGGTCACGCGCCCGAGGGCACGCCGTTGCCGAGCCGGATCTCGCCCAGCACGGCGGACATCGCGCGCCGGAGGCCTTCGGCCTTGTCCAGTGTTTCGCGGTACTCGGCGTCCGGGTCCGAGTCCGCGGTGATCCCGCCGCCGGCGTGGAAGACCAGCCCGGAGGGCGTCGCGGTGGCGGTGCGGATGGCGATGTTCCAGTCGGCGTCGCCATCCCAGCCGACCCAGCCGATCGCGCCGGTGTAGGCGTGCCGCCGCACCGGCTCGAGTTCCTCGATGATCTCCATCGCGCGCAGCTTGGGCGCGCCGGTGATCGAGCCGCCGGGGAAGCAGGCGTGCAGCAGGTCGAACGCGTCCACGTCCGGGCGCAGCCGCCCGGTCACGGTCGAGGTCAGGTGCATGACCTGCGGAAAGCGCTCCAGCTCGCACAGCGCCGGCGCCTCGATGGTGCCGCTCTCGCAGACGCGCCCGAGGTCGTTGCGCAGCACGTCCACGATCATGATGTTCTCGGCGCGGTCCTTCGCGCTCGCCTCGAGCTCCGTCGCGAGCGCGGCGTCCTCCGCCGGCGTCGCGCCGCGCGGGCGCGTCCCCTTGATGGGTCGGGTCTCGACGCGTCCGCCGCGCAGCTCGAGGAAACGCTCCGGGCTCGCCGAGAGCAGCGCGTGATCCTCCAGGCCGAGGTAGGCCGCGAAGGGCGCGGGCGAGACCTGCACGAGCGACTCGTAGAGCGCGGGCGCCAGGGCCAGCGCGTCGGCGCGGTCGACCCGCCAGCGCTGCGCGAGATTGGCCTGGTAGATGTCCCCGCGACGGATGTGTTCCTGCACCTGCAGCACCGCCGCGCGCCAGCTCGTTTCGTCGAACGTGCCCTGCACCGCAACCGGTCCGGCGGGGCGCTCGACGACCAGCGGCGCGCGGCCCGCGGCAAGGATGCGCGTGCGCACCTGCGCCAGCCGCTCCCCGGCGCGCACCACCGCGGCCTCGCCCTCGAGCGGCAGGCCGCTGGAGAAGAGCCACGTCTGCCGGGTGCCGTGATCGTAGGCGCCGACCACGTCGTAGAAAGCCATCACGAAGTCGGGCAGCCCGAGGTCGTCGGTCGCGCGCGCGGGCACCGGCTCGAGCCGGCGCGCGTAGTCGTACGACCAGTAGCCCACCGCGCCGCCGGTGAACGGCACGCCCGGCGCCACCTGGCCCGCGGTGTGCGGTGCGCGCCCGGCGACGCGGCGCCACGTCTCGATCGCAGCGAGGTGGTCGCCGCCGCGGAAGACCGCGAACGGATCCGCGCCGAAGAACGACCAGCGCGCGCGCCCCGGTCCGGCGAGGCGCGCATCGGGCAGCGCCGAGTGCAGCATGAACGGATGGGGCAGGCCGGCGAGCGCGCGCAGGGGCAAGAGCGGTCGCGAGAGTTCGAGGGAGTGGACCAGCGGAAGCCGGGCGCGCGGTGCCATGCACGGAACGTAGTGGCTCCTGCGTGCGGGTTCAACCCCATCCGGTCACCGCTGCGGCGGGGTCGTTTGCGTCCTCACTCCCGGCCGGCGTTCGCCGGCGAGGGGGCAACCGCGTCGAGTCCCAGGCCCGCGTGCAGCAGGCGCACCGAGCGATCCGCGTCCTCCTCGCGCACGACGAAGGACAGGTTCACGCGCGAGGCGCCCTGCGAGATCATCTCGACGCCGATCCCGCCCTCGCCGAGCAGCGTGAACAGGTGCCCCGCGAGGCCGATGCGCGTCGGCGCGCCCTCGCCCACGACCGCCACGACCGCGAGTCCGTGCCTGACCTCGACGCGGCCGATGCCCTCGAGCTCGGCCAGCGCCGCGTCGAGCCGCGACGTGTCGTCCAGCGTGACCGAGATGGAGACCTCGGAGGTGGTGACCAGGTCCACCACCAGGTGGTGGCGGCCGAAGACCTCGAAGACGCGGGCGAGGAAGCCGTGCGCGAGCAGCATGCGCGTCGAGACGATCGTGACCGCGGAGACGCTCTTCTTGCAGGCGATGGACTTCACGCGCCACTGCGCCGCGCCGGGCCCCGCGGTGGCGGTGATGCGCGAGCCCGGATCGTCCGGACGCGCGGTGTTGAGGATGCGCACGGGGATGCCGCGGTCCATCGCGGGCAGCAGTGTCTTGGGGTGCAGCACCCTGGCGCCGAAGTAGGCCAGCTCGCTCGCCTCGGTGAACGACAGGTGCGGGACCGGTTGCGCCCCGGGAACGATGCGCGGGTCGGCCGTGAGCAGCCCGCTGGTGTCGGTCCAGATCTGGATCTCGTCCGCGCCGATCGCCGCGCCGACGACGGCCGCCGAGAAGTCCGAGCCGCCGCGTCCGAGCGTCGTGGTGCGCCCGTCGAGCGTGCACCCGAGGAAGCCGGTGAGCACGATGACACCCGCATCCGCGGTGAGCGCGCGCTCGAGCCGCGCGCCCGCCTCGGGCAGCGGGTGCGCCGCGCCAAAGCGCTCGTCGGTGACCAGGCCCGCCTCGCCCGCCAGCACCGCGCGGGCCTCGAGCCC
>CAIXRL010000588.1 GCA_903921835.1 Candidatus Eiseniibacteriota bacterium
CGCCAGGCGGAAGCCCAGCCGCGCGGCGCGCACGGCGAACTCGGTCTCGACCTCGTAGCGGCTGGCGCGCACCGGGGTCTGCCGCAGGACTTCGCGTGAGTAGAGCCGGTAGCCGCACTGGCTGTCGCCGATGTGCTGGCCCGCCATGGCGGAGCACCACGTGCTGCTGAAGCGGTTGGCGAACCGCCGCAGGGGCGGCATCTCGGAAGTGATCGCCCGTGTGCCCAGCACGAGATCGGCGCCGGCGTCCGCGGCCGCGACGAACGCGGGCAGGCACCCGGGCGGATGCTGGCCGTCGGCGTCCAGCGTGACCACGGCGTCCCACTCGCTCAGGGCCCGGAAGCCCGCCAGCAACGCGAAACCCTTGCCGTGGTTGGCGGCGAACGAGATCACCTCGGCGCCGAACTGCCTCGCCACCTCGGCGGTCGCGTCGCGCGAGCCATCGTCCACGACCAGCACGTGTGGGGGCTCGGGCAGCGCGCGCAGGCCCGCGAGCACCCCGCCCAGATGCGCCGCGGCCTGGTACGCGGGCACGAGCGCCGCGACCCTCAGGTTCACGCGAGTCCTTCGGGCAGCGGCTCGAACGCGGCCCACTGTTCCGGCCAGCGCGCCAGCCAGGAGCGCAGCGTGTCGCGGAACGCGCCGTCGCGGCAGCGCTCGGGAGCGAGCGGCGACTCGACGTGCAGCGTGAGCACGCCGTGCGCATCGCGCACGCACACGGCGGGCAGCACGAGCGCATCGGTGCGCTGCGCGAGCACGGCGGCCCACGCGCAGATCGACGCGCCGCCGCTGCGGCTCGCGCCGCGGTCGGCCATGAGTGCCACCCACTCGCGCCGGCGCAGGATGCCCGCCATGCTCGCGAACGCGCTCGCGACCGGGAGCACGTCGACGCCCGCACCGGACCGGCGCGCGGCGAACATGCGCTCGAGCGTGCCCTCCGGCTGCGGCCGGGCCGCGAGATGGATCGGCACGCCTTCGGCCGCAATCGCGGCCGCCCCGCTCTCCCAGTCCCCGAAATGCGCCGAGAGCACGATGACGCCGCGCCCGCTGGCGCGCGCCGCGTCGAGGTGTTCGCGGCCGACGACGGGAAGCGGCGCGTCCACGCGGCCGCGTCTCAGGAATCGCGTGAAGGCGAGCGCGAAGCTCACAAATGCACCCCGGGCGCAGGCTCTGCGTTCGCAGGGCGCGAGCCCCGGCAGGACGCGTCGCAGGTTCGCCTCCAGCGCGCCCCGGGCGGGAACGCGCACCGCGAAACTCAGGCGAGCCAGGGAGGTCGCGAGCGCGTCGGCGACCGGGGCCGGAAGCACGCCCGCCCCGGCGGCAGCGGCGCGGTAGGCGAGAACTGCGAGCATGCGATGGCCGAATGATGAGGAAGATGGTCGGGGCGACTGGATTTGAACCAGCGACCCCCTGCACCCCATGCAGGTGCGCTACCGAGCTGCGCTACGCCCCGACCAGGACAATTGGGAAAAGGGACACGCAATCTATCCCGTGCGGGCCAAACACGCAAACGCACGCCGCCGAGCGGTGTTCAGCCGACGGGTGTCGGCTCGGATTCCCGCACGGCCCCGGCCGATCGGGTGCGCAGCCGAGCGACGATGCCGCGCAGCCCCTCCTTCACCTCGAACAGGAGCATCTGGCGCTCGGCGTGATCAAAACCCAGCTCGACCTGCGGCGATTCCTCGCGGCGCTCGTCGAGCAGCGTGCGACGCGCACCCTCGATCGTATAGCGGCGCGCGTAGAGCAGCTCCTTGATCCGCAGCAGCATCTTGATCTCGTCGGGCCGGTACATGCGATTGCCGGCGCGGTTCTTCTTCGGCCGCAACATGCCGAACTGCGTCTCCCAGTAGCGCAGGACGTGCGGCTTCACCTCGAGCATGTCGCTGACCTCGCTGATCGAGCGGTAGAGCTTGGTCTCGGGCTCGACGGCGGTCTTGCGGGTCGCCACGGGATTCTCCTTGCGCCTCGCCCGCGCCAGGCTCGGCTGGCGGTTCACGAATCGTCCGGGCTAGCGCTCGGGCTTGAGGTCGCGTGTCATCAACGTCTGCATCGCGTCGCGCGGACTGCGCCCTTCGAGCGCGATCGCGCACACCTGTTCGGTGATCGGAAGCTCGACGCCCTCTGCGCGGCCCAGGTCGCGGGCGGCGCGAGCGGTCGTCACGCCCTCGGCCACCATCACCATGCCGCCGAGGACCTGTTCCAGCGTCTCCCCCCGGCCCAGCCGCTCGCCGACGTGGCGGTTGCGGCTGTGGCGGCTCATCGCCGTGGTGATGAGATCGCCCATGCCGGTCAATCCAAAGAAGGTCTCGCGCCTGCCGCCCATCACCACGCCGAGGCGGCTGATCTCCGCCAGTCCGCGCGTGAGCAGCGCGCCCTTGGTGTTGTCTCCGTATCCCAGGCCATCACAGACGCCGGCGGCGATCGCGATGACGTTCTTCAGTGCACCACCGTATTCGCAGCCGACGACATCGTCGTTCGTGTACACCCGCAATCGCGGCGTGGAGCACAACACCTGCACCGCCTTCGCGCGCGCGTCGTCCGCGCAGGCCGCCACGAGCGATGTCGGAATCCCGACCGCCACTTCCTCCGCGTGACTCGGACCCGTCAGCGTCACGGCCGCCGGGTCGCCGAGTGCCTGTTCGAGCACCCGCGACATGCGTTCGAGCGTTCCGAGTTCGAGCCCCTTGCTGGCGCAGACCGGCACGCCCTTCGCGCCGATGGCGGCCACCTGCCCCGCCACGTCGCGCACGACCTGCGCGGGTACCACGTAGAAGTGGAAACCGGCACCCTCAACGGCTTTCTCCAGTTCCGGCTCGACCTTAACGCCCACCGGTAGAGGAATGCCAGACAAAAACTTGCGATTCTCCCGCAGGTGATCCAGCTCCGCGAGCTGCGGGCGATCATTGCTCCAGAGCCGGACATCGTGCCCCGCGTTCGCGAGCACCAGCGCAAGGGTCGTCCCCCACGATCCTGCGCCAAGGACCGCGACGATGCTCATGACTTGCTCCTCGCGAAGGAGAACCGGCGTTCCTCGCCGCGCACGAGCCGGCCAATGTTGTCGCGGTGTCGCACCACAACGAGTGCGGCGAGCAGCGCACCGAGCAGGAACGCGGGGCTTCGCACCCCCCCCGCGCTGAAACGGGCCAGCGCGGCTGTGAAGGCCAGCGATCCGAGGATCGAGCCCAGCGAGACGTAGCGCGTGACGAGCAGCGTCAGCAGGAACACGGCCATGAAGACCCCGAACGCCGGCGGGGACAGCGCGAGCAGCACGCCCACGGTGGTGGCGACGCCCTTGCCGCCCTTGAAGCCGGCGAGAAACGTCCAGACGTGCCCGGCCACCGCGGCGAAACCGACCGCGATGGCGCACCAGGACGCGCCTCCGGGAAACGCGGCGGCCAGCCCCGTGTGCGGCACGATCCAGACCGGCAGCGCGCCCTTGGCGATGTCGAGCAGCAGGGTCGCGACGCCGATCCCGCGGCCCAGCGAGCGGTAGACGTTCGTGGCCCCGAGGTTGCCGGAACCGAGCGTGCGCACGTCCACGCCCTTGAACGCACGTCCGAGCCACAGCCCCCACGGCAGCGATCCGCAGAGGTAGCCGATGGCGACGCAGGCGGTCAGCGCGAGCGGAGCGCTCATGCTACTCGCTCTTCTTCACCTTGAACCGCAGCGGCGTGCCGCGGAAACCGAAGTGCTCCACGAACTGTCCCCACAGGTAGCGGCGGTAGTTCTCGGTCAGGCGCGAGGGCGCGTTCACGAACATCGTGAAGGTCGGCGGGCGAACGCCCGTCTGGGTCATGTAGTAGATGCGCGGGCTGCGGCCGGATGCGTTGCTCGGAACCTGACGGCGCTTCTGTGCCTGCTCGAGCCAGTCGTTGAGCTCCGCGGTGGGGATGCGGCGGGTCGTCTCCGCGGCCCGTTGGGCAATGTACTCCGGCAGCTTCGCGAGATGCATCTTCTCGGTGGCCGATACCGGGTGCGCCGGCAGGTCGGCCAGCGTCGGGAAGCGCCGCGCGCGCTCCGCGGTGACTTCCTTCCACGCCGCCTCGCGGCCCTCGATGAGGTCCCACTTGTTATACAGCAGCAACACGGAGCATCCGGCGTCGAGCGCGTGGTGCGCGAGCCTCGCCTCCTGCTTCTGGAATCCCTGCGGCGAGTCCACGATGAGGCACGCAACGTTCGCGCGCTCGAGCGCCGCGAGCGCCCTCATGGTGGCGTAGAACTCGGCCTGGTCGTCGAACTCCGCCTGCCGGCGAATGCCCGCCGTGTCCACCAGAATGAAGCGTCCGTGCGGCGTCACCCATTCCGCGTCGATCGAGTCCACCGTCGTTCCCGCGCGAGGTTCGACCAGCACGCGACTCTCGCCCAGCAACGCGTTGACGAGAGACGACTTGCCGACGTTCGGCCGGCCGACGATCGCGATCCTCGCGTCCGGCTCGATGGTCTCGAGCGGCTCGGGGGGCAGGTACTCCAGCACGGCATCGAGCATGTCGCCCACGCCGAGGCCGCCCTCGGCGGCCACCGGCATCGGCTCGCCGAGCCCGAGGCGGTGGAAGTCGTGAATGATCGTGTCGCCCGCCTGATCCACCTTGTTCACGACGACGATCGCCTTCGCGCCCTGGCGGCGCAATTGCGTCGCGATCGCCTGGTCGAGATCGGTGACGCCCGTCTGCGCGTCGACGATGAAGATGACGACGTGAGCGAGTCCGATGGCGGTCTCGGCCTGGCGGCGCACGTCGGCGTCGCGCGGCTCCGCTGAGCCCGGCAGGAAACCGCCGGTGTCCACCAGGATGAACGAGCGGCCGGCCCACTCCGCGCGCACCGCGTTCCGGTCCCGCGTGACCCCTGGACGGTCGTGCGTGACAGCGATGCGCTCTCCGAGGATCCGGTTGAAGAGCGTGGACTTGCCGACGTTGGGGCGTCCGATGATCGCGACGACGGGTGCGGACATGGGCTTCCTGACGGTGACCGGAAAACAGGCCGGCGCGCGGTCCGCGAACGGGCCGACGCGCCGGGGCAGCTGCGTGACATGGAGCGGGCAACGGGGGTCGAACCCGCGACCTCAAGCTTGGGAAGCTCGCGCTCTACCAACTGAGCTATGCCCGCGGAACATTGTGGCAAGATGCCGAGCGCCCAAGCTACGGGACAGCCCCAGGGGTGTCAACCGCCGCGCGGGCCGGACGCGTTGCCGCCTTCCTGCATTCCCAGCGCCGCCAGCGCCCGCGCCGGCAGATCCTCCGCGGGCCACTCCCCCGCGTTCATGCGCACGGCGTCGAGCTGGTGGCGGAACCAGGTCCGCTGGCGCTTCGCGAGCTGGCGCGTGCGCCGGTTGGTCCGCGCCTCGGCGTCGCCCCGGTCGCACCGGCCCGCGCTCAGGTCCATGGCCTCGTCGTAGCCGATGGCGCGCAACGCGGCGAGCGCCTCGCCGCGGCCCGAGCCGACGAGAGCGGCGGTCTCCTCGACCAGCCCGGCATCGAACATCCCGTGCGTGCGCGTGGCGATGCGCTGGTCCAGCTCGCCGGGCGCGCAGGTGAGTTCCAGCGTGCGCCAGTCCGCCGCCAGCGCGTTGCGCGGCGCCGCCGCGTGCCAGTCGGCAAGCGTGCGGCCGCTGGTTTCGAACACTTCGAGCGCGCGGGTGATGCGCTGCCCGTCGCGCGCGCCGAGGCGCGCCGCCGTGCCGGGGTCCACCTCTGCGAGACGCGAGTGCAGCGCCTCGGGCCCCTCGGCGGCGAGGCGCGCGAGAAGCGCGGCGCGGAAGTCGGGATCGTGGGGCGGCTCATCGTGCAGGCCCCGCATGAGCGCGCTCAGGTAGAGCCCCGAGCCGCCCACCAGCACCGGCGTGACGCCGCGCGCGAGCAGCGCCTCACAGGTCGCGCGCGCGAGCTTCGCCCAGCGCCCCGCGCTCGCCCGCTCCCCGAGCGAGAGCGCGTCGAAGAGATGGTGCGGCCGCGCCGCGCGCTCGGCCGGCGTGGGTTTGCCCGTGCCGACCTCCAGCTCGGCGAAGACCTGGCGCGCGTCCGCGCACACGACGGCGCCGCCGAGCGCGTCCGCGAGCGCCTCACCGAGACCCGTCTTGCCGGTGGCGGTGGCGCCTGCGACCACGACGATGCGGCGCGGCACGCTCAGGACCGGCCGAAGCGTCGGTGCAGCTCGTCGAGGTCCATGCGCACGAACGTCGGTCTGCCGTGCGGGTCACCGTGCGGACGGCTGGTGGCGAAGAGCCGGTCCACGAGCGTGCGCATCTCCTCGCTCGAGAGCGCGTCCCCCGCCCGCACGGCGGCGTGGCAGGCATGGGACCGGGCGAGGCGTTCGAGCATGTCGTCCTGCGCCGTCGGTGCGCCGGCGCCCTCGCCGATGCCGTCGAGAACGTCCTGCAGCAGCCGCGCGGCGTCGGGCACGCGCAGCCCCGACGGGACGCCCTGGATCACGACCGTCGGCGGGCCTAGCGGCGCGAGTTCCCAGCCGAGCCGGCGCAGGTTGGGACCCAGCTCGAGCAGCAGCTCGAACTGGTCGCGCGTGAGATCGGCCAGTGTCGGGAACATGAGCACCTGCGAGGTGCCCTGCTGGCCCTCGAGCCGCGCGCGCGCCTCCTCGTAGAGGATGCGCTCGTGCGCCGCGTGCTGGTCCACGATCACGAGGCCGCCGCGCACGGGAGCGAGGATGTAGGTGCGGTGCAACTGCCAGAACTCGGGATCCGCACTCGTCGCGGCGGCGGGCGCGGTGGCCGCGATCTCGGTGGCGGGCGGCGCGGGCGCAGAGGGAAGCCCGAGCCCGAGCTGCGCCTCGTCCGTGGGATGCTCCTGCACGCGGTCGGCCCACGCCGGCTGCGCCTCCTCTCCCGGCCCGTGTCCACCCTGCACCACGGTGAAGGGCGGGTACAGGCTCGCGAGCGGCTGCGCGCAGGTGGAGGCAACGAGTGAGAACACGCTGTTGTCGTCGGCGAAGCGCACTTCGCGCTTGGTCGGATGAACGTTCACGTCGAGGCGCTCGGCGGGCACCGTGAGCCACAACACCGCCGCCGGGAAGCGCCCGCCCGGGAGCAGGTTGCCGTAGGCGTGGCGCAGCGCCTGGGACAGCGACGGGCTCTGGACCCACCGGCCGTTGACCAGGAAGACCTGGCCCTCACGCGTCGAGCGCGCGTGCTCCGGCAGGCCGAGAAGCGCGTGCAGCCTCATCTCGCCGCGCTCGCCACGCGCCTCGAGCAGTTGCTCCGCGTGACGCGCACCCATGATCTGCGCGGCCCGCTCGCGCTGGGAGCCGGCAACGCCCCAGTCGAACCGTTCCTTCTGATCCACGACCAGGCGGAAGCCGGTGCCCGGACAGGCGAGCGCGTAGCTCTCGAGCATGCGGATCGCGGCGCGCATCTCGCCGCCCGGACTGTTCAGGAACTTCCTCCGGGCGGGCGTGTTGAAGAACAGATCGCGCACCTCAACCGTGGTGCCCGTGGCGCGCGCGGCGGCGCCGCGTTCGGTCACGACGCCGCCTTCGGCCGCGAGAAACGCCGCGGCCTCGGTCCCATCGGGACGCGAGGTGACGCGCAGCCGGCTCACCGAGGCGATGCTCGGGAGCGCCTCGCCGCGAAAGCCCAGCGTCGCGAGCCGGTCGAGATCGTCCAGTTCGGCGAGCTTGCTCGTGGCGTGCCGCTCGAGCGCCAGTTCGAGCTCGCCGGCGGCAATGCCTACGCCATCGTCGGCGACGCTGAAGCCATGATCGAGGGCGCGTTCGACGCGCACCTCGATGGTGCGCGCACCCGCGTCGATGGCGTTCTCGACGATTTCCTTGAGGGCGGACAGCGGCCGCTCGACGACCTCCCCCGCAGCGATGCGCGAGGCCGTCTCAGCCGAAAGCCGCCGGATGGGGCAGGCCACAGAACCTCCTGACGAAGTTCTGGAGAATGACCGTTGACTCGGGCGACGGTCAAGCGCGCGTGGCGGCGTGCGCGGCAGCGCGCGCCGCAACGCGCGAATGCCCCGGAGGGCGACGGTCAAGCGCGCGTGGCGGCGTGCGCGGCAGCGCGCGCCGCAACGCGCGAATGCCCCGGAGGGCGACGGTCAAGCGCGCGGCGGGTGCGAGATAAGACGCGCGGCGGTGCGAGCTCGCGTGACGCGTGCCCGGCTCAGGCGTGCGTCAGCCAGGCGCCAGCGGCGGCCAGGAACGCTTCGGCGTCCTCGGGGCCGGCGAGGGCCACGTGCTGGTCCACGAGCGCTGGTGCTGGCGGCCCTCCACCCACATCCCGCCACGCCGTGTCCCAGAGCGCCAGCAGGCGGCGACGGACGTGCGCGAATCCCTCCGACGCTCCGGCAAGCAGCAGGAGCACACTGCGCTCGGACGGCCTCGTGATGCAATCCGTGTCGCGCAACTGCCCCGGCAGCCAGCCGCACATCGCGTCCACCGCCGCGGGCGAATCCGGGAAGTCCAGCCGGTGAATCTCGAAGCGCATGTGATCGCGCCGATGCCGCTCCAGCGAGAGCTCGATGCGCTTGCCGAAATCGTCCGCCTGGAGCCAGCCCGCGGCGCGCAGCGGGGTGAACGGAAAGGACGCGCTCGCCTTCTCGCGGTCTTCCTCGTCCCAGGTCGTGCGGAGTTCCTCCACCATCTCCTGCCAGCGCGCCCAGCCCTGCTCGGGGTCGATCGCGGCCGCCGCAAGCACGCCGCGGCGCTGAGTGGTCTGGAACGGCCACGCTCCCCATGCCCTGCCCTTGCCCGGCTCCGACATGCGCGTCACCACCTGGGGCGTGCCCAGCTCGTGCGCGAGATCGACGAGGCCGCGCAGCAGCTTGTCCTCGGGGCCCACCTGCGCCACCAACTGCAGCGAGGCGTTGTCCCCCTCGTGCAATTCGGCGGTGCCGGCGCCTGAAGTGGTCACGAGGTCCTTCAGCGCACGCTCGAGATGTCCGCGCGACTCGCGCGAGGGAAAGTCCTCCATACTGAGAATCCGCACCGTGGGGTGCGGCACCGCGCGCGGGGACTCGTACGCAATGGGCGCATCTTCCCCGAGATCAGGGAGCGCCTGTTCCAGCAGCGAGTCAAAGTCGCCTCCCCCAAGCGTGTGCTCGAGCGTCGCCGCATGCAGCGCCAGCGGGGCCTCGATCGCGGGATGCGCCGCCGGCTCGTTCTCGAAGCCGCGCAGGAACTCCTGCGGCGTCTGGCAGGGCGTGCTCAGCGCGAGAAGCAGGCTCTCGAGCTGCGTGCGCCGCGAGCTGCACTCTCCCACCAGCGCCAGGTCGAAGATCTCGCGGGTGAGATCGGCGAGGTCGAACGTTCGCGGCAGTCCGCACAGTTCAGCGACGCGGACCCCGGGATCTTCGGCGCGCTCGCCCGCCACCAGGCGCACCGAGACGCCAGGGCGCCGGAGCAGTTCGGGCAGCAGGTCGGCGTCCTGCCAGTCGAAGTCGATGAGCACGACGCGGCGGGGCATGGAGTGGGCGGGTTCGGTCGGGTTCGTGGCCATGGTCCTCGGAGAGTGGACAGCGACCACACTAGCATCGGCCTGGCGCCCGGCGAACCTGAGTCCGCTGCGGGGCAGCGAACGCAAACGGGGCCCCGGTCGTGCGTGTTGCACGATCGGGGCCCCGGTGGTCAGAGTGCGGCGGTCAGGGTGCTGGCTCCGCCTGCGGAGGGGCGAACAGCGAGAGATCGCGCAGTTGCCGGTCGAGGATCACGACCGGATAGCGCACCTTGAGCTCCTCGAAATACGAAAGCAACTTCTGCTCCACCGCCGCCTTGCGAAGCTGCTCGGCGCGCTCTGCCAGCTGCGGGGCGCTCGGGGTCGTGCGCGAAACGATGCGCAGGCGTGTGAGCCCGCCGGCGCTGCGAACCCAGCCGCTCTCCGTGCCGACCGGGAGGCCCGGCTCCGACTTGCGACCGCCGAAGAGCAGCGAATCCACTTCGTCCGAGTTGCCCGTGTAGGGCAGTCCGCGACCGGCCGCCAGGTCGGTGACGCGTTGGAGTCCGCCCCAGTACGCTGCGAGGCTGTCGAGCGAGATGCCGCCCGCGAGCAGCGAATCCAGCTCGGCGCGCTTGGCCTCGAGCGCGCGCGTGCCCGCCTCGCGGCGGTACTGGGTGATCGCGTCCTTGCCCGCCTGCTCCCACGTGGGCTTGCCGGCCGGCGTGAGGCTGTCCACGACCGCCATCCATATGCCCTGACCCGGCACCGGGAACACCCCGGGCACGATATGGCCCGCTGCGGTGGCGCGCAGCGCCGTGAAGAAGGGCTGGGCCTGCGCGTTGGGTATCTGCTCGTCGGCGCCGATCTCGTAGGTGATCACGATCGCACCGGCCTTACGGCCGGCAGCGGCGAAAGTGCGCGGATTCTTCGCGACACGCATCAGGCTGTCGGCTTCCTCCCGCGCGAGGCGATTCGCCTTGTCGTCGGCTGCGTCGCCCGAGACCGCCGAATAGATGAGCTGCAGCGGCTTCACTTCGAACGGCAGATGTTCCGTGACCTTGATGATGTGGTAGCCCATCTCGGTTTTCACCGGCTGGTCGCACAGCGCTCCCACGGGCAGCGAGAAGGCCACCTTCTCGAAGGGCTCGAGCATCGTGCCGCGGGCAAAGGAACCCAGCTCCCCTCCGATGTCGCGCGTGGCGGGGTCCTCGGAATACGTGCGCGCGAGCGTGGTGAAATCCTCACCTGCCTGGATGCGGCGCAGGATCTCCTTCGCCTTCGCCAGGGCCCGCTGGTCCGCGGCGGCAGTCTTGTCCACGGGTGAAACGAGAATGTGCCGCGCGGTCACCATCTCGGGCGCCGAGTAGCGCTCCAGATGATTCTGATGCCACTTCTCCACCTCAGCGCGCGTCAGAGAAACGCTCATCTGCGAGCGGGGCATGAAGGCCACGCGCGTAAAGTGGATGACGTTGCCCTTGTGGAAGCGCATGGCGTCTGCGTCGTAGAGCGCCCGCCCGCCTGCCATGTCCTCGGCCGCCCTGCGCTGCTCGAGTCGGGCCGTGACCGCTGCCTGGGCCTGCTCCAGCGTCGGGATCACCCGGTCCACACGGGCCAACCCCTGCCACACGATGAGCCCGCGCCCATAGGGCAGCACCCCCCCGCTCTGCAGGCTGGGGAACGACCAGATCGTGTCGGACAGCACGCGCGCCACGAGACCCGTGTCGATCCGGCTGCCGGAGACGACGGCGGGCGTCACGCGCGCCCCCAGGCGCGATTCCAGGGCGGCGTCACGGCCGCCCGACGTCCACACGTGCAGGAGCTGATCGGCGAGCGAGCGGGCCTCCAGTTGCTGCCGGTCGCGCAGGTACCGCGTGCGCACATCGTCGCCGACGTCGGCCAGGGACCGGGACACGATGCCGCCCGTCTTGGGATCGAACGTCGCGTAGTCGGCCTGGTGAGCACGGAAATACGTGTCCAGGTCCTGCGGCCCCGGCTCCGGGATCAGGAGCGATGCGAGGTCCACGGTTGCGTAGCGGATCGGCCAGCCTGGAGCGGCGAGCGAGTCGCGGATCCCCGCGTAGAGGGCGCGGCGATCGTTCTCGTCGCGGTGGAGCTGGTTGTCCCGGCGAAGTCGCGAGCGGATCTCGCGCGCCACTTCGCGCAGCGGCGCCAGGTGCGCGGGCGTGGTCTCGTCCACGCGCACGACGAGCCAGCCGTCGTTGCCCTGGACCGGCTCGGCCAGCACCTGGCCCTTGCCCCCCGGGTCGAAGATGTGCGCGGACTGCGCGGGCGTTCCGCGCCAGTAACCGGGGAAGTTGTCGGCCGCGACGATGATGTTGCTCCTCGGCCCGAGGCTTGTCGCAACGCTGTCGAGCGGCTCGCCCTTCTGTACGCGGGCGATGATGCGCTCCGCCGCGGTGCGCATGCGCTGGTTCCAGTCCGCGACCGCGGACGGCGTGTGCTGAAGCGAATCGGCGAGCGCCGGGGCATTGACGAACACGACCGTCAGGGTCGCGCGGGCCTGACGCTCGTAGTCGCTCGGATGGGACCGATACCAGGCTTCGACCAGCGCCTCGCGAGGCTCGTCGGCAACGCCCGCGAAATCGGCGGCGCGCAGCGGCAGCATGTCCAGCGTCACGCGCGTCAGGTTGTGGGAGGCGATGGCACTCGTCTCGGTCCCGGGGGGCGACAGGCGCTTCTCCGTCATCGTGGCCAGCTTGCGCGCCCCGAGCTGCTCGCGCACGGCCGCCAGCGCATTCCCGAACTCCACGGGCCGCGTCGTCTTGATGCCCTGGTAGCGGGCCGCATCGAAATGCCCCCCGGGGTTGAACACGGGCAGTTGCTTGAGCGCCTCCTCGCCCTCGGCTTCAGTGGCGAGCATGCCCCTGCGCTTCGCCTCGAGCGCCATCAGCTGCGCGCGGATGAGGCCCTCGAGCACCTGCCGGCGCACGAGGTCGTGCATGTCCGCCGGCGGGGCGCCTCCCTTGCGCTGGGCGTACTCGGCGAGCACCTGCTGCAAGCGCTGATCGAGTTCGCCGCGCGGGATCACGCGACCGCCGATGGTGGCAACAGGTGCGCTCGCGGCGGGCGCGGCCGTGGCCGGCTTCGCCGCACGCGCGGCGGGTTGCTGGGCGAATACGGCACACGTCGAAATCGCGAGGACCAGCAGGGTCAGGATGGCAACGGCGTTGCGTCGGTTCACGACGATGGTTCTCCTCCGGATTCGCGGGGAACTTGCTCCAATGGCCCCGCTTCCCTAGCGTGCATCCATCATGTGGACGCTCGATGGTTCTTCCAATATCCCCTGCTGGCGCGCTCCACGCGCCCCCGGGGGAGCACTGCTCGCGTTCACCACCCGGCGCGGCGGCACCAGCGTCGCACCGTTCGACACCCTGAATCTCGGACGCTCCACGGCGGACCTGCCCGAACGCATCACGGAGAACCGCTCGCGCCTGCTGGGAAGCCTCGCCGTCCCGCCCGACTCACTGGCGACCGCGGGACAGGTTCACGGCGCCCGCGTGGTGGAGGCGAGCGCCCCCGGGCACCAGCCCGAGTGCGACGCTCTCCTCACCACGGTTTCCGGGCTCGCGCTCGCGGTCACCACGGCCGACTGCATGGCACTGCTTTTCACCGCCCCCGGCGCTGTCGTCGCCGCGCACGCCGGCTGGCGTGGCGCCGCCGCGGGGATGCCACAGGCCGCGCTCGCCGCACTGCGCTCGCGCACCGGCTGCGGTCCCGCCGACATCACCGTTCACATCGGTCCGTGCATCCGCGGGTGCTGCTACGAAGTCGGCGAGGAAGTCTCGTCGCGCTTTCCCGCCGCGACCTTGCGTCGCGTCGCGGGCCGGGCCCGGCTCGATCTTCCCACCGCGGCGACGATCTCGCTTCGCGAGGCGGGAATCCCCGCCCACGCGATCCACGATACCGGAGCCTGCACGGCCTGCGAATCCCACTGGTACTTCTCCCACCGGCGCGATGCCGGCGCGACCGGACGCATGTGGGGCGTGGCCGTGCTCGGAAACACCGGAACGTGAGAGGTCCCGACGGGGTTCGCAAGAGCCGGGAAGTATAGCAGCAACTGGCCCCACGGAGGGCATCCGCGCGACACATCCGCGCGACACATGCGCGGGCGGCCAGGGGAGCACCCGTCAGCGCGGGTCGAGCGGGTTGAAGCCCAGGTCCGGTCGCGCGGCCCTCACCAGCACTCCGGGATCGGTCACGATCTGCAGTTCGCAGGTCACCGTGACCACGCCGCGGAACAGGTGGCCGGTGTACGCCACCATGTCCCTGCCCCCGAGGACAATGTGGCAGTGCGGGAACGGCTGCCCGTCCAGCTCGCTGATGTTGCCCGTCAGCGCCCCGATCTCGTGGTCGCCCGCGAACCGGCGGGTCTCGGACGCGCGCGTGGCGGGATCGAAGAAGCCCAGGTCGGTCTCGCCGACCGCCCCGATGGCGGACACGATGCCGGCGCGGATGCCCTCGCGGCCGGCGAAGGCGCGCACGGTGTCCACGATCTCCTCGCCGCGATCGAGCCGCAGCGTCCATCCCCAGCGCGTCCGTTGTGCCTGCATCGGGTTCCCCGCTCCCGGCCCGCAGCCGTCAGGCGCCTGCGGCCGGCGAGCGCCAGGTGCTCACCCCGAGCCGCGACGTGAACTCAAAGTAGTCCTCGAGCACCGCGATCGCCACCTCGGCGCCCTCGTCGGCGAGCAGTTCCGCGATCGCGCACAGGTCGCGCCTCCCGTCGCACGCGTACCACGCCAGGTCCAGCGTCGTGGTGCCGCCGGGAACGTCGCGGTCGAACGCCTCTCCCCGTTCGCGCAGCTCCGCCGGCAGCGCGGCCCAGCCGGACTGCAGAGCGCGCATGAGCACGAGCGGGGAGGCCTGCCTGCGGACCGGCACGCGCGCGCCGCGCGCGTCGGGCGCGATCGCGGGGCCGGCGGCG
>CAIXRL010000589.1 GCA_903921835.1 Candidatus Eiseniibacteriota bacterium
ACACGATGAGGACAGCGGCCGGTCGAGCTTCGCAGTACCCACCGAAGGTGGGTCCGGATGACGCGCAGATCGCGCTCGTAGGCCGCGGGCTCATGAATGATGCGGGCTAGCAGTTCGCGACCCGCCACGGCGACGAGCGCGGCCGGCTCCGAATCGCGGAAATCCATATGGGAGACGATTCCGGCATGAGTGGACGAGCGGGCACCGGTGGGGTGGTGGCCGCGCTCGTGGGTGCGGCGTTGGCGGGCACGGCAATCGCAGCACCGGTGCCCGCCCTTCCTCACGGCGCCCGGACGCACTGGGTCGTGGAACAGCCGTGCGAGCTCGTCACCTACCTCACGTTTGATCCGGCCGGCGTCGATCGCCAGCTCCCACGCACCCTGCGTTTCATCACGGTCGGGGAACTGGCGGCGGCGGGCCTCCCCTGGGCGACCGACTACCTGGCGGAACATCCCGCGCATGGTCTCTGGGGAATCTCGTTTCTCGAGATCGTGCGCAGCGGGACCTTCACGATCGACGGGCGCGCACCCGGGTGGCCGGAGAACGGCGCCGCCGCGCTGTGGTGCGCCCGGGTCGCACCGAAGGACGCGGCGACTCAGCTCGGACCGGGTCGGCCGCTGCTGGTCTTGGAGTTCTGGATCCCCGATCGCCGGTACGCCGCATTCATGCGCGCCCGGGGCCACTACGCCACCTACGGCGACGTGCGGCTCTGGTCCTCCGGGGCGAGCTGGCGGGGTTCCGTCAACGTGGAGGGGCTCAGCGTCCTCGCGGACGCCACGCCGACCGGACCGATCACCGGGGGAAGCGAGTCCGCCGGCTCGCAGGCCTTCTTTCCCCCCCGATCCTCCGCGGTGAAACGCGTCGTCCGCGTGGCGTTCGCCGGCCACCGCGTGCAGGAATGCGGGGGCGACTCGACGTGGCGCATCCGGGGCACCCATCCGCTTGCGGGCGGAGTGCTCCTGCCACCCACGACCTTCCAGTTCGGATACCAACTCGTGGGCGGTGCCTTCGAGTGGTGATCTGCCGGCGGAAGGCCGGCGCTACAGCGCCTGCAGCACCGCGCACTTGAGGTAGTGCGTCTCCGGCACCGCGAGCAGCTGCGGATGGTCGGCGGCCTCCCCGGACCACTCGAGCAAACGCATCGGCCGGCGCGCCGCGCGCGCGGCCTCAAGCAGCAATTGGCGGAACATCGCGTCGTCCAGGTGGTGGCTGCACGAGCACGTCACCAGCACGCCGTCGCGCTCGAGCAGCGCCATGGCGGCGCGGTTCATCTCGCGATAGGCGCGCGAGCCCGCGGCGAGATGGCGCCGCGCCTTGACGAGCGCGGGCGGATCGAGCACCACCACGCCGAACTTCTCGCCCTCGCGCTCGAGCCGGCGCAACTCGTCGAACGCCGTGCCGCGGATGAAGCCGATGCGGTCCGCGAAGCCGGCGCGCTCGGCGTTGGCACGCGCGAGCGTCAGCGCCGGCTCGCTCGAGTCGATCGCCAGCACCTCGCTCGCGCCGCCGCGCGCCATGTGCATGGCCCACTCGCCCTGGTAGCAGAACACGTCGAGCGCCTTGCGTCCCTTCGCGCGCGACTCGGCGTGGCGCCGGTTCATGCGTTGATCGAGAAACAGCCCCGTCTTCTGCCCGCCGACCAGGTCCACCTCGAGCGCGAAGCCGCCCACCTCGACCGCGAAGCGCCCGGGCACGTCGCCCCACCACACCTCGCGGCGCTTCGGCAAACCCTCCAGGGCGCGCATGGACGAGTCGCCCACGTAGACGGCACCCCGCGGCGCGAACACCTGCTCCAGCGCGCTGCGCACGTCCTCCAGGCGGGACTCCATCCCGAGCGTGAGCACCTGCACGGACAGGTAGTCGCCGTAGCGGTCCACGATCAGGCCCGGCAGCTGGTCGGACTCGCTGTAGACGAGCCGCACCGCGTGCTCGCCGGGGCAGGCCTGCTGGCGGAACGCGAGCGCGCGCTCGAAGCGCTTCACGAAGAACGCGGCGTCGATGGTGTCGCGCCCCCGCGTCAGCATGCGCGCGGCGATGAGGCTGCGCCGGTTGTAGCACGCGATCCCCAGGAACGCGCCGCGCGAATCGGCGACCTCGACGAGTCCGCCGTCCTCGACGTCACCGTGAACCTCGTCCACTTCGTTGCTGAAGATCCACGGGTGACCGCCGCGCACGCGGCGATCCTCTCCGCGCCGGAGCATCAGGCGTGCGGTGGGCTCGCTCATCGGGGACTCCCTCTTCCTTCCGGCGCGGACGCAGTGCCGCCCGGGGACGCGAGCGCCCCGGCCGGACGATGCCGGCCGGGGCCTCGTTGGACTGCCAGACTACCTGACCAGGATCATCCATGAGCCCACGGCCTGCGAGCGGTTCATGAATGAGCCGAACTGTCACCGCAATCGGAGCGGGAGAGCGGAAACAGCGCGAGCTGCACGCCCCCACCCACTGAAACAAGTGCGGCCACTGATGGCCGCACGCAAATGTGTCGCTATTCTACTCGTCGTCGTCCACGAGCCCGTCCAGGCTTTCCTCTTCTCCTTCGAACTCGGCCTCGCCATTGAAGTCCTCGTCGAAGTCGCCTTCCTCTTCGCCGAACTCGTCGTCGTCGAGGTCGTCTTCGTAGAGATCGCCTTCTTCGTCGTCGACTTCCGTCCCGTCCTCTACCTCTTCGACTTCGTCGTCTCCGAAGACGTCAAAGGTCCCGTCGCCTTCGCCCTTCTTGCGCTTCATGTCACCCTCAGGTCGAACCAGGGTTGGCGAACCATCTCGCCCACACGCGGCAAGTTGTTTCCCTGCCGCCGGATGAACTGACCCACTCAGCATGGGCCCTGCTGCCGAAAGCACGCGCAGTATACGAATCGCCTCCGGCGGGTCAATGGAAAATCGGCCTGCCTTGGCGCCAACTGGAGGCAATCCGTAAGTAGTGGGGGGAGAACACCCTGGCCCGCCCCGGTGGGATCAAACGTGAGCCGCTCGTGGGGTGCGGCTGGCGCACCGGGGCGGCGCCCGCGGCGCGGGGCGTGAGCGGAACCCCGGAATGGCAGCGCAGGCAGCGGAAAGGGCGCGCCCGAAACCGGTCCGCTCCGGCGACCAAATGTGCCTCCTGTGCTAGGATTTGGTCGTGTGTTCGCCACACCCCTCGGGGATTCTAGCGCCCGCTACCTCCCCCGTCGCCCGAGGGGGTTTCCTCGTGCCCCCCCGCCCATCGCCATGAGTGACCATCGCCGATGACTCCGGCTTCCCCCCCCGAGGCTCCCGTCGCCACGCCGCTCCCTTCAGGGGGGCGCAAGAGCCTCGCGCCGCAGATCTTCCACAACACGGGCATCCTGGCAATTTCCGGCCTGGTCGTGCGCGGAATGGGGATGGGGATGATGGTGGTGCTCGCGCGCTCGCTGGGAGCGGAAGGCTTCGGCACCTACCAGCGCGCGGAGTCATTCGTCGCCCTGTTCAGCATCCTGGCCAGCCTGGGCCTCGACATGATCCTCACCCGGGAGGTGGCTCGCGCCAGTGCGCGCACCCCGGAGTACCTGGCCGGCGTAATGATCCTCAAGCTGCTCCTGGGTCCGTTGTGCCTCGCGCTCGTCCTCGGCTTCGCCGCGGTGCGCGGCTACCAGGGGGACTTTCTCTGGGCGATCTGGTGCTACGGCTTCGTCCTTCTCCTGACCACCATCGCGCAGACCTTCGACGCGGTGTTCCAGGGGCTCGACGAGATGGGCTACATCGCGCTCGCGAACATCGTCAACCAGCTGGCGTTCGTGATCCTGGGGGGCACGTGCATCCTGCTGGGCAAGAACCTGCGCTGGATCCTCACGACGCTGGTATTCGCGGCGGTCGTGCGACTCGCGGTCTCGGCCCGGCTGATGGCGCGGCTGCGCCTCGGGTGGGTGACGCCCAAGCCGGCAGCACTCTTCTACCTGCTGCTGCAATCCGTTCCCATCGCGTTCGCGACCAGCTTCGTCATCGTGTACCAGCAGCTGGACGCCGTTCTGCTGGGCGAGCTCAAGGGCAATGCGGAAGTCGGCTGGTACAAGGCCAGCGCCAAGTTTCTCCTGTTCTTCACCGTGCTGCGCGAGAGCTTCCTCGTCGCGATCTACCCCGTGTTCGCCTCGGTGGCCCACGGCGACCGTGAGCGCATGGGCGGCCTCGTGACACGCGCGGCGCGTTACCAGCTGATCGTGGCGAACTACTTCATCATCTGCTTCATCATCCTGCCGCGGGTGGCTCCCAAGCTGCTCGGCGCCGAGTTCGAGAACACCGCCACCGTCCTTCCCATCATGGCGTTGATGCTCGTTCCGCAGACCATCAGCATCACGCTGGGCCGTGTGCTGGTCGCCTCCGGCAACCAGAAGCGCGTGATGGTCGCCACGGGGCTCGCGATGGTCGTGAACGTGGCGCTCAACCTGGCGCTCATCCCGCGGTTCGGCTACATGGGCGCGGCCGCCGCCGGCATGGCCAGCGAGGTGGCCGTGGCCGGCGTGAACGCCTACTACGTCCGGCGCTACGTGGCCCGCACCCACATCATGCGAGCAGTCCTGCGGCCGACCATGGCCGCCGTGGCCGCGGCGGCCGCAATTCACTTCATGCCCTGGCTGCACCTGTACGCCGCGCTCCCGCTGGCTGCGATCCTCTACGCCGCCGGCCTGCTGGTGCTGCGCACGTTCTCCAGTTCGGAGTTGAGCCAGGGCCTGATCCTGGTCCGCCAGGGGGTCGCGCGCCTCCGGGGGAACAACGTGGCGGCGGCAGGAAGCCCCGAAACTCATTGAGCCGCCGGGGGGACCGATGAGACTCGTCATCTGGCACACCGATCCCTATCCGACCGCGCCCGGCGTCTACCTCGGCTGCTTCCCGGGCATGGGCCACGACGTCACGTGGGTGGTCTCGGAAGAGGGCGAGCGCGGTGAGATCCTGGAACGTCGCGAGGCCGGGGTCCGTCACTTCGAGATCCGGAGGCGGCGGGATATTGTGCATCGGGGCCCCCTGGGAGCCCTGGCCAACCGCTGGAGCAAGCTGAAGGGCTTCGTCCACAAGGTGCGGCTCATGGAACGGCTCGCGCGTGAGCGGCCCGACGTGCTCCAGGTGCGCGACAACGTCACCGAAGGATTGCTCGGACTCTGCGCCGCACGGCGGCACGGCGTGCGCTTCGCCTACCAGCTCGATCATCCTCACTTCGAGGGAGGCCTCGTGAACCTGGACCTCGGGGAACGGGGCCGCGTTTTCGAGAGGCTCGTACTACGAGCGTGGATCAGGCTCCGGCGCGTCGTGCTGCACGGCGCCGACGTGGTCTTCCCGATCAGCGTCGCGCTGGGAGAGATCCTGCGCGACCGCGAGGGTGTGGACCCACGGCGCATGGTGACGTTTCCAGTGGGCGTGTCCCGCGCGACCTGGGAGCACGGCGGATCCGGCGGAGTGGATCCACGAACCGCCGCCCTCGCGGAAACACCCGCGGTGTGCTACCTCGGCACCTTGGAGACCCGGCGAGACCCGGACCTGATCTTCCGGATCTTCGAAGAGGTGGCGCAGCGTCTCCCCGAGAGCCGGTTCCTGATCGTGTCGAGGATGACCGACGCGGTACGGGAGCGGTTGCGCGGCCGGAGCATCGCCGAGCGCCTCGTGTTCATACCATTCGTCCCCTACGAAGAGGTGCCGGGGTTGATCCGCGCCGCACGCGTCGGCATCTACTCCCTCCCGGACGACTCCTACGGGGTCAACTGGTCGTGCTCGCCGCTCAAGGTGGTGGAGTACATGAGCGTCGGGCTGCCCGTGGTGTCCTCGCGGGTCCGCGATGCCGTGGAAGCCCTCGCGGAGAGCGGTGGTGGTGTGTGCGCGGACAGCGAGCCCATCGCTTTTGCGGAGGCGATCGCGGGCTACCTGCGCGATCCCGATCGGGCCCGCCGCGATGGCGCGCGCGGGCGCGCCTGGGTCGAGTCTCACCGGCTCTTCGACGTGCTGGCCATCCAGGTCGAGGCCGGCTACCGGCAACTGCTGGAGGGCAGGATGCCCGCACCCGCGGACAGTCCTCTCCTGCGCACGGACATGCTGGCGCGGTAGGCTGCGCCGGCGCAAACGGGAGCACGAGCGGCTGGCCGCTCGCCGGGCGTGTACCTTGGACCGGTGCGGGACCCTCTGATAGACTCCGTGCGCCTGCGTCGGGCCGTTGGGTGGCACCTCGACGACGTTCCCGGGAGTCGGCCGGCGTCGCCCGGGGACGCCGGCATCCCGGGCATCGCGGCCGGGCTGGCCATTCGCCTCAGTCCAAGGGAGCCAGTGATTTGCCGACCCACCGCCATGCGTTGACCACCTCCCCAGGCCCGCGGGTCTCACGCCGCCGGAAGCCGAGTTCCGGACCGGACCGGAGCCGCAGCCGGGCGGCCCGATGAGCCGACGCCGCATCGTCTGCGTCGCCGGGGTGCGCCCCAACTTCATGAAGGTGGCCGCTCTCCTGCGTGCCCTGCGCGGAAGTCGCAGCCTGGAGGGCCTGCTGGTCCACACGGGCCAGCACTACGACGCCAGCATGTCGGAGTCCTTCCTGGCCGACCTGGAAATGCCCGAGCCGGTCGCCAACCTGGGCGTGGGCGGGGGCCTTCCGGCGCGGCAGGTGGGCCGCATGATGGAGGCCTTCGAGCAGGCCGTGGCCGGGCTGGCCGCCGACCTCGTGCTGGTCGTGGGCGACGCCAACACGACCCTGGCCTGCGGGCTCGCCGCGGTGAAGTGCCGCATCCCGGTCGTGCACGTCGAGGCCGGGCTTCGCAGCTTCGACCGCGACATGCCCGAGGAACTCAACCGGATCCTGACGGACCAGATGGCCGAGATGCTGTTCGTCACCGAGCAGAGCGGCATCGACAACCTGCGTCGCGAGGGTGTCCCGGACGAGCGCGTCCACTTCACCGGGAACACCATGATCGACACGCTGATGCATCTCATGCCGCGCATCGACGCGGCGGGCACCGCGCGGAAGCTGGGACTGGAGCGCGGCAGCTACGCCGTGGTCACGCTCCACCGCCCGAGCAACGTGGACAATCCGGCGCGGCTCACCGAACTCGTGGACCTGCTGCTGGAACTGGCGAAGAAGCTGCCGGTGGTGTTCCCGGTCCACCCGCGCACCCGCGGCACGCTCGAGAGCGCGGGATTGTGGGCGAAGCTGGAGCGCGTACCGGCACTGCACGTGCTCGGGCCGCAGCCCTACTTCGACTTCCTGTCGCTCACCAAGGACAGCCGTTTCATGCTGACCGACTCCGGGGGCAT
>CAIXRL010000590.1 GCA_903921835.1 Candidatus Eiseniibacteriota bacterium
CGAGCAGCATGGGGACGGTGGCCATGGTGGCCGGCGGCGCGCTGCTGCTCCTGCTGCTGATGCGGAGGAAGTAACCCCATGGCCGGCGTGGTGCAGTGGTCCATCGACCAGTTCTGGGGACAGCTCCAGGCGCTGAAGTCGCAGATTGACCAGGCGGATGCTGCTCTCCAGGCCGACAAGCTGGCGCTGCAAAACGCTTACACCGCGCTCAATCGCAACTATGACCCGTCCGCGGACCAGTTTGTGGCGCCGCTGATTCACCAGAACACGGTGCTCCGGCTCAACTACCTGGCGCCGGTCAAACAGAAGTTCACCGAGGCCGTGAACGCGGCGAGCGCCGCGCTCAAGTCCGCCGGATACACCACGCCGAACCTGTCCGGCCTGGGCATCGTTCCGGTGGTGCCCGTGGTGGCCATCACCGCGGTGCTGGTTGCGCTCGCGGCCGTGGCCATCGTCTGGCGCCTGACGCAAGCGCAAGTCGCGCGCACAAACGCCATGCTGGCCGTCTACTCCGACCCGAGCACGACGCCCGATCAAAAGGCCGCGCTGGGCCAGTCCATGACCGATCAGATCAAGGCACAGAACAAAGCCACGCCGCCGCCGCTGGGGTTCAACTTCAACGACCTGCTCCCGATCGCGGCGGTTGTCGCTGTGATCGTGCTGGGCCCGCAGATTCTGCGGATGCTGCCGTCTCGGAGGGCTACCGCATGACGCGACTGCCCGACACGTTCAACTATCGGCCGATCGGATACCCGCGCTGGGTGGTGCTGCTAACCGACCACACCGGAGCCCCCAACGGCCAGCTCGCCGCGATGTTCAATGGCTCGCACATCGGCGAGCTGCGCGCGAAGAAGATCGCGCAGGAGATTTCCGACGCGCTTTTCGCGCCGGTTGTGGTGGTGCGAGAGCAGCGTTCTGGGCGGGTCCGAAGGGCCAACCCGACGCTGGTGCACCATGGACTATCGCAGGGCGCTACTTACCACGTCCTGAGCACTCACGGCGCGCCGTTCGCTGACCTATACTTCGGAAACGAGACGATCGCCAAGCGTGTCGTCCAGCTCATCGCCGACCACTACGGGGCGCCGCTTGTGCTGGCACCGAATGACGATGGCGGCATGTACGGCCGCCTGTCCGCTGCGGAATCCAGGCGCCGCTTTCCGCTGGACCAGCCCGGGGGCCTGCTTTGGCAGGCATCTACCGGCGCGCGGCGCAACCCGGACGAGTCCGGACGGCCGGTTGTCGGGGAAACCTGGCGCAACCGCGCGGGCGATAACTGCGTGGTTCGAAAGGTGACCGGCATCCGAGTCTGGTACTTCGACCGCGCCAGCGGGCGCGAGCTGGACGAGACTATTGGGGAGTTCAGGGCCACGCACAAGTTCGTGCCGCGGCGCCAGACCAACCCGCGCGTGTCGCATCGGCTCAAGTGGAGCATGTACGCCGGAGGCTCGTCCGCCTGGGAAGGTGCGCACGGCTACGATGCGCGCACCGCCTGGGGTCAGTACACGGTTGACCCCGTGACGACTCAATACGGCCGGCGGGCCGGCTACGTGGTGCGCTTCAACGTGGGCGGCCCCGGCCTGCTCCCGTTGCCGGCGCATATGTATCAGCCCGGACTGTACCGGGACCTCGGCCGCGAGCGTTCCCCGAATGCCGCGAAGGGAATTGCGCAGTCACACCATGATGCCGTCATGGCCGGCGTGAAAGACGAGGCTACGGCACGTCTGACCGGGCGCCAGACCAACCCCAGGGGACGCTTCAACTCCCCGATGCCATCCATAAACCTTCCGGGCGGCGCCCGAATCGTACACAACAAGCTCCTGGGCGGCTGGTACGTGGTGGTGGGCCCGCACCAGACGCCCATCAGCGGGCGGTTCAACAGCAAAGCAGAGGCCCAGGAATGGCTCACAGGCCGGCGCCGCACCAATCCGTGTCACGAGCGCCGGCACAATCCCGGATGCCCGTGTGACGGCAAGTGCTGTTCCTCGCGCAGCGGCATTTGCGAATGCCGGTGTCGCGGGCGCAATCACGGCATGAGCTCGGGCGGCCATCGTCCGCTGTTCTCCAACCCCGGCGTGACCGCCGAAAAGGAGCGCGAGCTGGTTGTGCGCCTGCTGGCGCAACTCGGGTTCGTGTCTCTTGCGCGTGACGTTATGGACCTTGAGAACACGCCGCGCGAAGCCCTGGAGTGGTTGCTGTCTCCGGGCAACCGGATGCTGCCGGAGTCGCGCAAGATGATCGTGCGCGCAGCTCTCGGAGTGCTCACGAGCGGCAAGGGCATGACGCGCGGCGAGCTCGATGACTTCAAGCGCGGCGCGAAGGCGCAGGCCGCCCGCGAGCGGCGCCGTATCAACCCGCGCCGCAACCCCGAGGGGTATGCGTTCTCGGGGACTATTCGCCAGCTCGAGCCTGAGCAGGTGCCGGTGCTGGCGCCCCTCGAGCTGGTGAAGTCC
>CAIXRL010000591.1 GCA_903921835.1 Candidatus Eiseniibacteriota bacterium
CGAGCAGCATCTCCCAGTGCGTGCGCCTGGTCTCCCGCCAGTACGTCTTCGTCGAGAACATGAGCATGGTCAACTGCCTGCGGCCCCTGAACGCCGACAGCTCCGTCGGCGTCGTCGTTCGCGGCTGCACCATCCGTCCCATCGTCCAGCTGCTGCTGACCCAGGGCATCCGCGCGGCGATGAGCCGCGATCTCGTGGTGACGGACAACCGCGTCGAGATGCCGGGGCAGTGGGCCACGATCGGGCGCACCGGGGACTACGGAACGGGCGGGTACGGCATCCTGGTCGAGGGCAGCGGGCTCGTGATCGCCCACAACACCATCGTGGAGGCGTGGGACGCGATCTCGATCCCGGTGACCGGGACCGCGATTCCCGGGACGGTCACGAGCAACGTGGACATCTACGAGAACTTCGTGGACCGCGCGAGCGACGACGGGATCCAGGCCGACGCGACCCAGCACAACGTCCGGGTCTTCCACAATCGCCTGCTCAACGTGGGCAGCGGCGTGAGCTTCCAGCCAGCCTTTGGCGGTCCCGGCTACATGCTGTTCAACGAGATCTACAACACGCGCATCGAGCCCTGGAAGTTCCACCCGGAGACCTTCTATGGGTGGACGCAGGAGACCAGCGGCTTCGTGGTCCTGCACAACACGGCCGTGGGCAACCGCGACGCCTGGTACGAGAGCGGCACGTGGCGGCACGGCACGTTTCGCGACAACCTGATGCTCGGCGCGCGGCCGAACACGTACTCCTTCCAGGCGAGCTATACGTATCCGGGCGCGAGTTTCGACTACGATGGCTGGAACCGCGTCGGCGGTTACGCCACGCTCATGCGCTTCAGCGGTTCCAACTTCGCCAACCTGCCCGCGTTCTACGCGGGCACGGGCAACGAGCATCACGGGATCGAGGTGGGGTACGCCGACTTCGTGAAGGCTCCCATGCCGCACGATCCGCTCTGGGACTATTCGGCAGGCTACGGCTGGGCGTATGTGCCGGGGGACATCGACCTGCGGCTGGCGTCGAACAGCGTCGCGATCGACGCGGGGCTCGTGCTCGCGAACGTGGACGACGGCTATCGTGGCAGGGCTCCCGATCTCGGTTGCTCCGAAGTCGGCGATCCCGCGCGGCAGTACGGGACGCACGCCACGAACCAGCCGCCCGCCGCGGCCGTGTCCGCCGACAGCGCCACGGGGTACGCGCCGCGCAGCGTTCACTTCACGGGCGACGCTACCGACGTGGACGGTCTCGTGGTGGGCTGGCGGTGGGACTTCGGCGACGGTGCGACCACGTACGGGGTGCGGCGGCCCACGCACGTGTACACCGTGCCGGGCCAGTACACCGCGCTGCTGACCGTGACCGACGAGGATGGCGCCACCGCGAGCGCGTCCGCCGCCGTGAACGTCACGGGCGTCCTGGACGTCGCGCCGGGGAAGGGTCCGCTCCTGCAGCTGCGGCCGGCGCGGCCGAGTCCGTTCGCGGGCGCCACCACCGTCGTGTTCGAGCTGCCGGCGCGCGCGATGGTTGCGCTGCGCATCCACGATGTGCGGGGCGCGCAGGTGCGCGAGCTGGTGAGCGGTGAGCTGGAGGCGGGAGAGCACGCGGTGGTCTGGGACGGGCGCGGTGACGACGGCCGGCCCGCGGCGCCCGGGCTCTACTTCTGTCGCCTCGCGGTGCCCGGCAGGGATCTCGGCACGCGGGTGCTCCTGATGCGTTGATTGCGGCCGCGCGCGGCCGCAATCAACGCGCGTGCTCCTGGCGGTACGCCGACCCGGGCTGGCCCTGGCTGGCCTTGCGCGCGGGCGTGCCGGTCTCGGGGACCGTGCGGATGCGGCCGGCGAGCTCGTCGGACTGGATGACCCTCGCGGTGGTCGGCGCGGTGACGGAAAACGAGCCGTTGGCGACAGGCCAGAAAACCACCCTCAGGCTCACTCCCAAATGGCCTGACGGGCCGGCCCGAAACCGCCGCGAGGCGCGGCCCTCCCGGACCGCGCCCCGCACGTTTCGCCGCGGTTCCGGGTCAGGCCTCGCGCGGGTCCAACACCTCCGTGTCGATGCCGTACGCCTTGATCGCCTTCGCCACGATCCCGGCCTTCACCGTGCCGTCCAGCATCAGCGCGTGCAGCGTCGCGACGACGATGTGCTCGGCGTCGATCTCGAAGTGGCGCCGCAGCGCCTCGCGCGTGTCGCTGCGCCCGAAGCCATCGGTGCCCAGCGCGACGAAGCGGTTGGGGATCCAGCGCGCCGGCATGTCGCTCACGGACTTCATCCAGTCGCTCGACGCCACGACCGGTCCTTCCGCGCCCGCGAGCGCCTGCGTCACCCAGGGCACGCGCGGCGCCTCGCCCGGATGCAACCGGTTCCAGCGCTCGGCCGCGAGTGCGTCGTTGCGCAGCCGGCCGTAGCTCGTGGCGCTCCACACGTCCGCCGCGACGCCCCACTGCTCCGCGAGCATCTCCTGCGCGCGCAGCGCCTGCAGCATCATCGGCCCGCTGCCGATCAGTTGCGCCTTGAGCGGCGTGGCCTTGGCGGTGCGGCCGTAGCGATAGAGGCCCTTCAGGATGCCGTCGTCCACGCCCTCGGGACGAGCGGGCTGCACGTAGTCCTGATTGTAGAGCGCGATGTAGTACAGCAGGTCCTCGCCGTCCTGGTACATGCGCTTGAGGCCGTCCTGCACGATGGTCGCGAGCTCGTAGGCGAAACTGGGGTCGTACGCGAAGCAGTTCGGCACCGCGGAGGCGAGCAGCAGGCTGTGGCCGTCCTCGTGCTGCAGGCCCTCGCCGTTCAGCGTGGTGCGGCCCGCCGTGGCGCCCAGCATGAAGCCGCGGCCGCGCGCGTCGCCGAACGCCCAGATCTGGTCCATGGTGCGCTGGAAGCCGAACATGGAATAGAAGATGTAGAACGGGATCGTGACCGAAGCGTGCGTCGAGTAGCTGGTCCCCGAGGCCGTGAACGAACCCATCGAGCCCGCCTCGGTGATGCCTTCCTCGAGCACCTGGCCGTCGTTCTTCTCGGTGTACGAGAGCACGAGCTTGGAGTCGACCGGCTCGTAGCGCTGGCCGCCGGGCTGGTAGATGCCGACCTCGCGGAACAGCACCTCGAGGCCGAACGTACGCGCCTCGTCGGGAACGATCGGCACGACGCGCCTGCCGTACTCCGGATCGCGGAGCAGGTTGCGCAGCAGCTTGCCGAACACCATCGTGGTCGAGACGAGCTGGTTCCCGCTGGTGCCGGCGTCGAACTCGGCGAACGTCTTCGGATTCGCGGCCGGCAGTGGCTGCGAGCGCACGAGGCGCTTCGGCACACTGCCACCCAGCGCACGCCGCCGCTCGAGCATGTACCGCACCTCCGGGCTGTCCGCGCCGGGGTGGAAGAACGGCGCGTCGGCCAGCTTGCCGTCGGCGATCGGCAGCTCGAGCAGGTCGCGGAACTTCTTCAGTTCGTCCAGGTCGAGCTTCTTCTTCTGGTGCGTGATGTTGCGCGCCTCGGCGCCGGTGCCCAGCGTCCAGCCCTTGACCGTCTTGGCGAGGATGACCGTGGGGCGGCCCGTGGTGGCCGTGGCGGTGGCGTAGGCCGCGTGGATCTTGCGGTAGTCGTGTCCGCCGCGGCCGAGGTGCTTGATCTGGTCGTCGGAGAGGTGCTCGACGAGCTTCGCGAGCCGCGGGTCGGTGCCGAAGAAGTGCTCGCGGCTGTAGGCACCGTCCTGGACCTGGTACTGCTGCCAGTCGCCGTCGCAGGTCTCGTTGAGCCGGTCCACCAGCACGCCCTCGTAGTCCTTCGCCAGCAGTTCGTCCCACTCGCGGTCGAGAATCACCTTGATGACGTTCCAGCCCGCGCCGGTGAACGCCGACTCGAGCTCCTGGATGATCTTGCCGTTGCCGCGCACGGGTCCGTCGAGCCGCTGCAGGTTGCAGTTGATCACGAACGTCAGGTTGTCGAGCCCCTCGCGCGAGGCGAGGCGGATCGCGCCGGTCGCCTCGGGCTCGTCGGTCTCGCCGTCGCCGAGGAACGCCCACACGCGCGAGTTCGACGTGTCCGCCAGTCCGCGCGCGTGGAGGTAGCGGTTGAAGCGCGCCTGGTAGATGGCATTGAGCGGTCCGAGTCCCATGCTGACCGTGGGGAACTCCCAGAAGTCGGGCAGCAGGCGCGGGTGCGGGTAGCTCGGCAGGCCCTGGCCGCGCACCACCTCCTGGCGGAAGTGATCGAGCTGCGCCTCGCTCAGGCGGCCCTCGAGGAACGCGCGCGAGTAGATGCCCGGCG
>CAIXRL010000592.1 GCA_903921835.1 Candidatus Eiseniibacteriota bacterium
GCCGACGTCGTGGTCGTGCGCGAAGCCGTAGATGCCGGACGAATCCGAGAATCGCAGGCACCCCGCCGCGATCAGGTTCGGCACGAGGTCGTACGCGATGCCGACGCAGCCCGGCAGCGCCGGCAGGCCGAGGGCGCAGAGCCAAGGATTCGTCACCACGATGGTGTCGTAGTCGGACGGGTGGGCGCGCCGCTCCGTCCTCGCGAGCGCCGCTGCGCTGCCATCCGCGGCCGCCTCGACCTGCGCGATCCAGAGTTGCCCCGCGGCGGGCGTGGCCAGCTCCACCACGTACCCCTGGCGCGCGAACGCCGCGAGGTAGTAGGCGATGACGCGCCGCACCCCGACGTGCTTGTCGAGGAATCCCGGTTCCACCACGAAGAGGGCCTTCGTCATCGTGCCTCCCGTTTCGGCGACGGGTCCACCAGCGCCCGGCTCAGCATTGGAGTTGCAGCCGTTTCGTCGCCCGCCGCCCGCTGCCCGCGTCGCAACCCGCGAGAGCGCCGAGCGAGCGGAAGAGCGGGCTGCCCCCCACGCACGCATCGCAGCCTTCCAGCGTCGCGAACATCGCGGCGACACCGAGCGATCCCCCCGCGTTCAAGGCCTGGTCGCCGAAGCGCGCGAGCACGCGTTCCAGGCCCTCCCGGGTCCCGTCCCCGCCCAGCCCGACCAGCGTGCAGCCGTCGGCGACATACCCCTGCAGTTCGCGGGCGAGCGCGGGACGCGCGAGCGCCGCCGGATCATCGCCGAGCACCGCGACCCGGCTGGTCCCGGCACCCTCGAGGGGCGCGATCAGCTGCGCGGCGCGCTCGCGGCTCGCGGCGTCGGGCCACAGCCGGGCGGGCGCCTTCGGCAGCCCGAGTGCATGCACGAGCGCGCTGGACGGCGAGGACGGATCGAGGGGCACGCACCGTGTGTAGCGCGACTGGACGGCGTCGACCGCCTGGGCGTCGGCGTCGTAGTCGCCGCCCTCGAATGCGAGCGCGACCCCGGATGCGACTTCGTGCACCAGCAGGTCGGAGCCGAACGTGCGCGCGGGGAAGGCGTTGAGGACGAGTTCGGGCGCGAACGACTCCAGTTCGTTCACCACGGCCTGCCGGTACTCGAGGTCGCGCCTGAAGCGGGCCCAGTCCAGCGCACGACATTCGAATCCCCCGAGCAGCGCGTGCACGGAGGGGTCCGCGACCACGCGCACGGCGCAGTCCGGACGGACGTGCGCCCGCAGCGACGCCAGGAAAGGCGCAAGCCCGACGATCGACCCGAGCTCCGAGGGCAGCAGGATCGCCACGCGCCGCGCGCCGCGCGCGAGCAGCGGCAGGTCGGCCATGCACAGCGACGCGCCGTCCAGACCCCGGGCGGCGTTCCTGCGATCGGCCGCCTCGCGCGCCGCCTCGGCGCTCGCCGGCAACGGCGTGCCGGGCGTCCAGCCCTCCGGTTCCACGCGCAGCGACTCGAGCCGGAAGCCGGGGGCGCGGGAGCGCACGTGGAGTCGCAGGACGCGGTTCACCGCGAAGCGTTCGCGCGGCACGCGGACACACAGCTCGCCGGGCGCCTCCTCCTGCCATTGGACGGGCTCGTCGTTGACGATCACCTCCAGCCGCCGCTCCGCGTGACGAACGTGCATCCGCAGCACGAGCGTGCCCTCGGGCGGCACCTGCAGGCGGAACGAGACCTCGCCGAACGTCCCCTGCGGAAGCTCGAGGCCGCCCGGACCGCTCTTCCAGTGCTCGTCCACGTGCACCCCCAGCCGCGCCAGCGTGCGCGTCCAGGCGGCGCCGAAGCGCACGATCGTCGCGCTCGGGAGGCTGGGCGAGACGAAGACGCCGTCCGCGCGCGCGGGGCCGGGGCCGAGGTAGCGGTCGGGCGCCAGCGGCAGCGGCTCGAACGACTCCAGCGTGCCCGCGCGCCAGACGCACGACACCGCCGTGACCCTGCGCGCCAGGCGCGGGACGTGACCGAGGCTCCGGAGCCGACGCGTGAGCTCCACGTCTTCGGCCTGGTTCCAGAACAGCAGCTCGTTCCATGGGATCGCGCGCAGGCAGCTCGCCTTCGCGATCATGATGCCGCCGTTGATGTAGAGGTGGCGGGTCCAGTCGCCGTAGTCGAGCATGCCCGGCGCCGACCACGACCACTCGGATCCCAGCGCGACCCAGTCGGGGAAGCGCCGCCCGTCGGGGCGGACCTGGCGGCAGACCATGAATGCGTAGTCGGCGCCGAACTCGCGCATGCGCTCGATGAAGTCCGGCTCGATCGTGTAGCGGTCGTGGGCGATGACAACGTTCTCCTGGCTCGCGCGCCCGACAACCTGGTTCTTCTTGCGCGTGATCCAGCCGCGATCCTCGAAGCCGGTCGAGGCCTCCACGAAGATCGCCTCCGGGAACGCGGTGGCGAGGCCAGCGCGGATCGAGGCCGGCCCGCAGACGAGCACCTCGACGGACTCCGTCGGCGCACGGCGCACCGCGCGTACGCTCTCCAGGAACGCCGCGAGCTGTTCCGGCCGCCGCCCGTCCGTGATCACGCCGAACGAGAAACCGTCGAGCGCGACCGCTCGCCGCGCCGTCCGCGTGCTGCGGACGCCGAACATCGAGGCGCCGTCCTCGCACTCGTGCTCGAAGACCGGGGCCATGTCTCCCCAGGCGAAGATCTGGTGCTTGAGCTCGAAGACCGACAGGAGCGGCGTGTTGGTCATGCGGATCACGAGCCGCCCCCCCGGCGCGAGCAGCCTCAGCGCCTCGTCCACGACCAGCGGCCACGTCTTGATGCGCCCGAGATCGCGCTCGACCAGGTAGACCAGGTCGAACCCCTGGTGAAGGTCCGCGCCGAGACGATGGTCGGCGTCCGGGTCGTAGATCCGGTCGCTGGCGTGCATGCGCGCCAGCGGCGGCCGGGCTCCCGCCCAGAAGACCCGCGCGTCGCTCTCGAGGAGCTGCTTCAGCTCGAAGTCGATGATCCCGGCCACGGTTCCCCTCCTCCGTGCGGTCCGCGCGCGGCTCGCGCCGGACCGTCGCTTCACTCAGGCGGCAGCGCCGCCCCTCACCTGAATCGCCCCGCCGCGAGTTGCATGAGCTGGATCTGCGTGTCGCGCTGCGTCACCGCGGCCCCGAGCCGGTTCGTCTCCTCGCACTCCCGGGCCAGGGCTTCCTCGACGAGCTGGAGCCGCGCGGTCGCGACGGCGAGCGCCGCCTCGATCGCGGCGCACCGCGCGAGAAACGCATCGGGCGTCGTCACCGCCTCCGGGTGCAGCTGGCCGGATGGCAGGTGCCAGTAGTGCTTGCCGTCGTAGAGGCGCAGGCTCCTCAGCCCCAGCTCCTGCTCGATCACCTTCGGATCGAGGTCCCGGCGATGGAAGTAGACGTTGCACTCGTTCGCGGCCGGATCGTTGGGCTTGATCGCGTGGACCTCGAAGCCCCATTCGCGCAGCTGCGCGATCGCCGTGCCCAGGTCGTGACGCTCTTCGGCGTAGAGCCGGGTCCCCCGCGTCGCGGGCACTTCGAGCATCCCGGCCTCGAGCCGGGACCGGTGCTCGCCGAGTGACGCGAGCACGGCGAGGTCGACGCCCTGGGCGTCGATCTTCAGGAAGCGGATGCGCGGCGCGGCGACCACCTCGGGCAGCGCATCGAGCCGGCGCACGTCGACCGCGATGGTGCGCTCGAAGTGCAGGTCCTCGCGCTGGCGCCAGTACTCGTCCGCGCGCAGTCCCTCGTCGTGGAAGCGCAGGAGGCTCGAGACTCCCTGGTCCGCGTGGTCGGCGACGTGGAACTCCGCGGCGCGCCCGGTCGCGTCGATCGCCAGGCACCGCGTGCGCACGTTGCCGGCGCCGCGGGCGTGTGCGTCGTCCTCGATGCGCGCGCATAGCTCGGGAATCGGCTCGACGGCCAGCACATCGAGTCCCGGGTTGCGCGTCGCGATTTCGATGGCGAACTCGCCCTGGTTGGCTCCGATGTCGATCACGAGGTCTGGCATGAAGGCAACGCGTCCTTTCAGATCCGGAGGGGGAACATCGAGGGAGAGCCGGGACCGGTGGAGAGCACGGCCGCGGCCGGCGTTCCCGCGCATGCGGAGGCCACGACGGCTGGCAAGCCGTCGTGCCGCGCACCGCGGGTCGTGGACGCGCACTGCGGTTGTGGCTTCTGCACTCCGTGTCCTCCACGGTGCCTTCTGGCACTTCCACTGCACGCGGCGGCGTCCGGACATGACGTCGAGGGACGCATTTCCGCGCCCGGGGCCAACCATCGCCGGTGCGCTGCCCCGGCATGGCCCCCCACGACCGCCTGCCACCAAGCGCGCGGACGGGAACGGAGCACCACCGTCCCGGCCACACCGTGGCTCCGGTGTGAACTCCCCGTCGTCATCGGCACCGACCGGGGAGGGCGACAGGGATATCTGCACGGCGGTGCGCCAGGGGCCCCAAGCCCACGGTGGCCGCTCCTGGAGCGGCCGCGGCACATCCGCCCGCCCATCGCCAGGGCGGCGCGCTCGAGGCCACCGTGCAGAACGCCCGGCGACCTGCCGAACACAAGCCCGTCCGGCGGGGCCGTCGCGGGCCCTCGTGTCCCCGCCCGGCGACACGCTTCGCCTTCCGAGGGGGGAAGAGCCATGTCTCATTCGCTCGCACGCGCCGAGGAGCGACTCCTGCACGACGATCCTGCGGGAGCCGAGCACGAGCTCCGCACCATTCTCGCGGGCGCCCCGGATGAGGCCGTGGCGCACAACCTCATGGGTCTCGTCCACGTCGCCCGTCACGAACTCGCGGACGCGATGACGGAGTTCTCGACCGCCGCCGGCCTTCGGGACCCGTACGACGACGCGCTGGTCAACCTCGCACTGTGTTGCAACCGCACGGGCAAGCACGACCTGGCGCTCGATGCCTGCCGCCGCGTGCCGGCGGGATCCCACACCCACGTCTTCGCGCGTGTGAACGAAGCGCGGGCCTGGCGAGGACTCGACCAGCCCGATGCAGCGCGGCGCGCCCTCGCGGACGCCGGAGCGCACCCGCTCGCGCACGTCGTCAGCGGCGAGATGCTGCTGTTCGAGGGCGACATCGAGCAGGGCCTGCAGCGGCTCGAGGAGCGCCACGCGCTGGCGCGGCCGGGCGCGGGACCCGGCGGCGTGCCGTGGACCGGTGAGCCGCGGCCCCGGGACCGGCTGCTCGTGATCCCGGAGCAGGGCCTCGGCGAGATGCTCTTCATGAGCCGTTTCCTGCCCGCACTCGCGGACCGCTTCGCCCACGTCGTCGTGCTCGCGCCGGCGCCGCTGTCGCGCCTGCTGGCGACCCTCGACGAGCGGGTCGAGATCGTGACGTCGCTCGATCGTGCCCGCTGGGACGTGTGGGCGCCCGTGGGCAGCGTGCCGTGGCTCCTCGGCGCGCACTCGCTGGAGGACGTGCCCCGCGAGCCGTGGATCCGGGTCGCCGGCAATCGCGATGCCGCGGCCGCTCTTCGCGTGGGGATCAACTGGGCCGGCGATCCGACCCACCCGCTCGACGCGCTGCGCTCGACGTCCCTCGACGCGTTCGCGCCGCTGCTGGAGAGCCCCGGCATCGACTGGGTCTCGCTGCGCGTCGGCGCGCGCGAGGCCGAGGCGGCGGCGTACGGGATCGCGCGGCCGCTCGAGGGCTCGGCCGACTTCCTCGACACCGCTCGCGTCGTCGCCGAGCTCGACCTCGTCGTCGCGACGGATTCGGCCGTCGCCCACCTCGCCGCCGCGATGGGCGTGCCGACGTGCGTGCTGACGACGGCCGACGCCGACTGGCGCTGGCAGGGCTGGTACCGGGACGTGACGCTCTGCCCGCAGCAGGCGCCGGGAAACTGGCACGGATCGATCGCCCGGGTCGCGGGAGCGCTCATCGCGTTGCTCGACTCGGCGCAGGAGGCGCGCGCGGCGGCCTGAAGCCGGGGCGCACACGCAGACGCCGCGCGCTCCCGACCGGGAGTGCGCGGCGTTCGCGTTGGTTCGACTCTTCAGGCGGCGCGGGCGACGACCGCGCCGGCGGCCAGCCGGGCCCGGATGTCCGCGATCCGCTCGCGGCAGACCTTCCCCACCGTCGCGGCGCCGTACTCGTGCGTCATCCGCTCGTGGGCCCTCGCCACCTTCTGCTCCCGTCCCGTGCCGGCGCGCACCTCGCGCATGCGCTCGGCGGCGTGGTCGAGATCGGGCTCGGCCCACTCCTGGCCCGGATCGTCGTAGACGAATTCCTCGGCCGTCACCGGGATCCGCGAGCAGCGCACCGGCCAGGACGTCTCCTCGGTCGTGAAGACCGCGTTGCCCGAGTCGGCGGTCGCGATCACCGGCACGCGCAGCGCCATCGCCTCCGCCATGCCGAGCCCGAAGCCCTCCGAGCGCTGCAGGCCGACGTAGGCGTCGCAGACGGCGATCAGGGCGTGGACCTCGTTGCTGGTGAAGGGCTCGTCGATCACCACGATGCGGTGGTCGGCCGCCACGCGGCGCCGGATCTCGGCGTAGAGCCGCCGGTCGAGCCGGCCGAGTGCACCGGTGTTGTGCGTCTTGATCACGAGCCGCACGTCGTCCTCGCGCGGGAACGCCCGCTGGAAGGCCTCGACCGCGCCGAGCGGGTTCTTGCGCGTGAAGCGCGAGGCGCCGTCGAACGTGAAGACGAACGTGAACGCCTCCTCCGGCAGCTCGAAGTAGCGGCGCGACGCCCAGCCGACGTCCGCGATCCGGGGCACGGCCATCCCGACGACGTGGACCGGCTTGTCCGTCACCGCGGCGAACACGTCACGCAGGTAGGGCGTCGCGACCCACACCTCGTCGAGCAGGTCGGCGCCGAGCCGATGCGCGAAGCAGGCCTTCGACGTCTCCCACCAGAACATGCCCACGTTGTAGCGCCCCTCGAACTGCTCGAGCCCGAAGCCGGAGATGTTCTCGATGAAGACATCGGGATTGAAGTGGATGACGTTGATGTCGCCCCGGATCCGGTCGACGAATCCCTCGCCCGGCGCCTCGGCGTTGCTGCCCCATGACGCCCGCAGGTTCAGCACCTCGAAGGGGACGGATGCCGCGCGGAGCGCATCGACGCAGGCGCGCGACGCCGCGCCGAGTCCCGAGCCGTGTCCCAGCGGCCCGACCACGGTGACGATCTCCGCCGGCTTCGCGCCCCCCGCCGGCACGATCGCCACCGCGGTGGCGGGAGCCCCGGCGTGTGCCTCGCGGATCGCCCCGGGCAGCGTCATCCTCGCGAGGAGCGGCCGGAACTGCTGCGCGAGCTGCGTCGCCACGTCGGGGCGCGCGAGATCCTGCTCGGTCACCATCCCCCGCTCGACGGCGAGGTGATGCATGAGGCCAGTCATGCGGATGCGCGATCCCCGCAGGGCGAGCGGCGTGGACAGGTACGCGACCTGTTCCGGCGACAGCGCGTAGGCGGGCAGCCGGCCGTTCTCGATGTCGGCGAGCATGCCGAGCAGCAGCTGGCTGTAGTCGGCGAAGCTCGCCACGTCGAGCCGTCGGCCACTCGTGTTGCGCGCCACGTGCATCATGGCCCGCGTGAGGCCGACGCGCGAGGGCGAGCGCACGCCCGGCGCGCTCTCCCAGAGCACGCGGCGCGGAGCGTCCCCGACGATCACCTCGGGCCAGCGCAGCGCGGACTGCACCGAGAGCGCGAGGTGGCACAGGCAGGCCTTGTAGTCGCGCTCGACGCGGAGGTCGTACCGCCGCCGCAGGTCCGGCGCGAACTCGCGCATGAGCGCGGCCAGCCGGGGCACGGGGCCAAACCCGCGCGAGCGCTCATCGGGACCGTTGAGCCACTCGACCAGTGCGTCGCTCGCGTGGATGCGTGCGCGACCCCCGGGGTCCTTCGCCGTCCGCGTGAGGTAGTCGTACACCGCGCGCCGCTGCTCCTCCTCCGTCGCGGGAGCGCGCCGGTGGCGGAAGGTCCAGCACTGGAGCACGTGGCGGTGGAGATGCGGCGGAAACGGCGGGAACCCCGCCAGGATCTTCTCGAGCATCGGTCTCCCCATCGGGTCGGCGGCTCGCCGGGCGACCGGGCGGCCGGGCCGGACCAGACATGTGGTCCGCGCGCCGGGCGCACGTCCCACGCGATGCGAAGAGCAAGACGGATGCCCAGCGCGGCCTCGCGCGGCCTCCGCCGCCAACCCGCCTCGACGCAGCGATTTCGGCCACGACGCGCGGCCGGGGAGCGCGGCCCCGGGCCAGGGACATGCGGCAGGAACTGCC
>CAIXRL010000593.1 GCA_903921835.1 Candidatus Eiseniibacteriota bacterium
CGCGGCGCTGGATGCCGGCACGGGACTGGCTACGTCCTGGAATCCCTCCGCAGGCGGTTACGTGCACTCCCTCGCGGTGAGCGGCACGACAGTGTACGCGGGCGGCGGCTTCACCAGCATCGGCGGGCAGAGCCGCATAGGCATCGCGGCGCTGGATGCCGGCACGGGGCTGGCGACAGCTTGGAATCCCTCCGCTGGCGGGACCTCCCCCTACGTGTGGGCCCTCGCGGTGAGCGGCGCGACAGTGTACGCGGGCGGCGGCTTCACCAGCATTGGCGGGCAGAGCCGCGGTCGTATCGCGGCGCTGGATGCCAGCACGGGACTGGCGACCCCCTGGAATCCCGCGGCGAACAACTCGGTGCTGTCCCTCGCGGTGAGCGGCACGGCGGTGTTCGCGGGCGGCGGCTTTGCCAGCATCGGCGGGCAGAGCAAGTCCGGATTCGCCGCCATCGGACCCGCCGACAACACTGCGCCCTTCGTCCAGGTGCTCTCGCCCGCCGGCGGCGATACGCTCGTCAACGGCACCACGCGAGCGCTCACATGGAGTGCGACCGACAACGTCGGCGTGCAATCCGTGGACCTCTATCTCGCGCGCGCCGGCGCCTCCGGGCCGTGGGAACTGCTCGCCGCCGGCGCCGCCAATGCGGGCACGTACAACTGGCTTGTCCGCGGCGCCGCTGCGAACAACAGCGCCTATCTGCGCGTAAACGCGCGCGACTACGGCGGCAACATCGGCACCGGGACGAACGCCGCAGCGTTCACGACGCCGACGCTGGTCGAGTTGTTCCGCGCGGTGCCCACCAACGCCGGCGTGCGCGTCGAGTGGGAGCTGAGCGATCCGTCCGCGTTCCAGTCGATCGCGCTGGAGCGTGCAGCGTCGGCGAGTGGCGGGTGGGCACCTGTCGCGGCAACGCCGGTGGTGAGCGATCGCACCACCTCGGTGCTCGACGCCGCGGCTGCAGCGGGCACAGAGCAGTGGTACCGGCTCGCCGGCGTGCAGCGCGATGGCCGCTCGTTCACGTTCGGGCCGATCTCCGTGACGGCGCAGGAGGCGATCACCGCGTTCGCGCTCTCACCGCTGTCGCCCAATCCCACGCGTGGCCACTCGCTGCTCACGTTCGCGGTGCCTACGAGCACGCACGTGCACCTGTCGCTGCTCGACGTGCAGGGACGCGAGGTGGCGGTGCTCGCCGACGGCATGCGCGAGCCGGGCCGCTACACGGCGGCGCTGGAGGCAAGCGACCTGCGCGCGGGGATCTACTTCGTCCGCATGCAGGCGAAGGGCGTCAACCTGACGCGGCGCATGGTGGTGATCTGACCGGCGGACATCGCCCACGCGGCTCCACGCACGCGACGGCCCCGGCCGTTCATCGCCGGGGCCGTCGTGTGCCGCACGGAGTGGCCCGCCGGGATCAGCGCACCAGCCGTACGCTGCGACTCTCGCTGCGGCCGCCCGCTTCGAAGTGGACGATGTACGCGCCGGGCGCGAGCCGCACGCCCGAATCGTCGCTGCCGTCCCAGCTCACGGTCCGGCTTCCCGCGGCCTGCACTCCACGCACCAGCACCCGCACGCGCCGTCCGGCCACGTCGTACACCTCGAGCTTCGCCGCGCCCGGCTCGCGGATGCCGAAGTGGATGTTCGTGGCGCTGCGGAACGGATCCGGGAACGCGAACCCGAGACCCGCGCGCGCCGGCAGGCTCGCGCCGCTCGCGACGCCCGCGAAGCCGGCGACCGCAACCGCGTGGTTCCGCCCATCGCGCGCGGTGACGGCCGCGATCGAGAGCTGCGGATCGCCATCCGCCAGGACGCGGAACGTGACGCGCGCCAGCTCGCCGCTGCCGGAGATGCCGCCGCCGGCGCCGAGCAGCGCGACGTCCACGTCGCCGGAGCCCGAGGAGAGCACAGCGCCCTGGCGGTCCTGCGCGGCGAGCATGTCCCCCGGGGAGACGCCCACCTGCTCGAGCACCGCGTGGTCGTAGTCCAGGTGCACGCTCATCGCCTGGGCGTCGCCGGCGCCCTCGACGTCCAGGCCGACGCCGAGCAGCGAGCCCACGCCGGCGCTGGCCGGCACCGCGAGGTGCGCGACGTTCGACAGGGCCGGCGCGGCGGTGCGCGAGGTGCGCGGCGCCGAGACCGCGCCGTAGTCGATCGCGAACATCATGAAGTCCTCGAAGTCCACGCGCCCGTCCGTGGTCGGCCGCGCGCTCACCGAATAGTCGGTCGTGGGGCCCACGTCGAGGCACGAGAACGAGCTGCCCTGCGACACGCCCTGGCCGTAGTGCGCGCCGAGGAAGCTGATGTCCGCGATGCTCACATGGTCGTCGCCCGAGCACGTCGCGAGGCCGTCGCTGACATCTCCGAGGTGGTAGTCGAGTGTGCCGTCCGTCCGGCTCGAGACGGGGCTGGCGTTGCCGAAGACATCCGTGACGAACGCGCAGTAGTAGAAGAAGTCGCGCGCCGCGGGCAGGTCCACTTCCCCCGGCGTGCGGCAGCCGGCCAGCGTCCAGCCCTCCGAGAGCGCGGCCTCGGGCGTCGCGGGCGGCGGGGGCATCGAGCCGGGCGCCGACCCCTTGTCGTAGAAGGGGTAGTTGCCGAAGCCCTTGCGGTAGACCGACACGCCTGCGTCGAGCGCGGCGGGCGGCGACCAGCTCAGCGTCACGCCCGTCGTGCCGCCGGCGGGATTGCCGGCAATCACCTGAGCCGCCGAGAGGCCGGCGAGCGCCGCGGGCGACGTGAAGGCCACCGGGATGAAGGCGGCCGCGCCCGCACCGGCGGGGAGCGTGGCGTTCGAGCAGTCGCGCACGCGCACGGCGTCCACGACCACCGTGCCCATCGCAGTCGAAACGGGCTGTACGGCGGACACCGCGAGCGAGAACAGCGTGCCGTCACCGGTCGCGCCGCAGGCCGTGCCAAGGGCGCCGCAGTCCACCGTGTACGAGCCGCCGCCGTTGTCGGTCACGAACATCTGGGTGGGGCCGACGCTGTTCAGGTAGTCGCCTTCGGTGATTCCGGCGCCGCATTTGGCCAGCTCCGTGCTCAGGTGGAACGTTACGCTGAAGGCGCGCGCGGGGGTGGCGTCGGTGCGATGGAAGACGAAGGGGATGTTCACGCAGGTGCGCACGCTCGAGAGGCACGCACTGGGCGGAGCGTCGGCCGAGACCGCGTCGCTGGCCGCGGCAGCCGTGTCGAGCAGCTCCACGTCGTGCTGCGATGACGGCGACGAGCCGGCCGTCACGAGCTCCTCCTGCGAACGCACGCTGAGCGAGCCGCCCGCGCCGCCGCCATAGCGCCCGCCCCAGCAGAAGACCTGGTCGCCGCTCGCCTCCTGGCCGCCGAAAGCGAAGACACGCAGGTTGCGGAAGCCCAGCACGAACGGCACCTCGTCGGGGCCCGGCGAGGCCAGCGCGCCAGCCGGCTGCGCGGCGTCGTAGCCCACGGACGCCGACGACCTGGCGGTGGTCTTCTTCCTCGGCTTGTCACCCGGAAGCCCCTTCTCATTGATGGCCATGCCCAGCGGGGCGTTCGGCGGCGGCAGGACCAATACGCTCGATCCAAGCGACACCGCGGCGCGCACGACCTCGAGGCCCTGGTTCAGCACGCACACCGACTCCGCGTCCGCGCCGATGCCAGAAAAATCGCAGCGCATCGAGAAGCTGTTGCCGACGACCGTGATCGCCTGCGTGGCGAGCACGCCGTCCGTGACCACGCTGCTGCTGCCGAGCACGCGCGTGACGCTGGCGGCGCCGGCGTCCGCGCCCGGCAGCAGCGCCAGCGACGGGGGAGCGAAGCGGCAGTCCACCGCGGCGCCGATGCCCGGAAACGACGGGGGCTGGGTGCCCGTCGTGGGGAAGGAGTGAATCAAGACCCCGTCCTGGCCGCTCGAGCCGAGGTTGTGCACCTCGAGCCGGCGCTGTCCGGAGACGAGCGCGCCCTGCAGTGCCACCTGGCCCTGGCCCGAGACAAGGTGCCCGAGCGCGGCCACGTCGAGTCCGCTCAGCGACACGGTGCCCAGGCTGGAGGCGGGCGGGGCCGCGACGCGCAGGCTGGCGTCGTCGCCGAGGCCGTCGCCGGCGAAGGCCGCCGACACGACGAACCCATCGCAGTCCGCATCGTGTCCGGCCACGACGCAGTGCTGCACCGCAGGGAACTCGACCGCGCAGCACTCGGTGTGCGAGGCCCGGTCGAGGTAGCACGAGAGCGCGCCGAGCGGGCATGCGACGCCGGCCGTACGCAGGGCGCCCACGCTGGTGAGCGCGGGCAGCGAGACGTCGTAGACCACCGCGCCGGCGCGCAGCAGGCGCACGCGCTGCATGGCCGGCAGGCCGGCAGCGGCGGCGGCAGTCAGTGAGGCGAGGGTGGGCGTGTACACGATGCGGTCGGGCGTGGCCGTGCTGGCATCCATCAGCGTTGCGCTGGAGCGCGCGGGCTGTGACGTGAGGTGCCACTGGAAGCGGAACGAGACGTCCGCACCGCTGTCCGCGTCCGAGACCGATGACGCCAGGGGGCAGCGGACGCCGTCGAGGTTCGGGCAGATGAAGTCCACGCCGTCCTGGCCGCTCGAGCCGAGGTTCGAGATCTGCAGCCGGCCCTCGGGCGTCTGCGAGATGCTGCACGCGCCGATCACGACGGTGGCCGTGCCCCGGTAGCTGCCGGCATCGGAGGCGGTTCCCGACGGGGCGGCGGCGGGAAGCAGGCAGCATGCGGCGAGCAGCGACTTCCACGTGGACATGGACGGCCTCCAGCGTGCGTGCGGGGTGCCCCGGGGATGGACCCCGGGCGGTGGCGACCCCGCGCAAGGGGGCGTGAAGAAACTTCGCGTCGCGACGGCGGATCTAACGCGGACAGTTCATGAGCGCGCCGGTTCATGAATCGTTCGGGCCAGGTTGTCGATCCCGCCTCCCGGGGGACCGCCGCCCAAGCTCCGCGCCCCGGCTTCGCTCCGGCCCGCCGCCACCGGCCCGGCTTGTCGCATGCCCGGCTTGTCGCATTGACCCTCCCGTGACCCCTTGCTACCCTCCGCTGCGGTTTCCATTTCAGGCCAGTTCAGGCATCAGCACCCGCGTGGGGTGGCCGCTTCTTCACGCGGGCTTTGGTATCCGGCGGCGAAATCGGGGGAGTTCATGTCCGGCCTGCGCGCTTCGGTTCCAGTACGGCGTGAGTTCTCCCGCCGGTCGCTGGTCATCATCTCTCTCGCCGTGTTCGTGATCGGCGCACTGGCTGCCGCCGCGCGCGGAGCCTCGGCCGGCCCGCTCTTCACCCAGCCGCTGGCGCCGTTCGGCGCCGGAAGCGGTCCGTCCTCCGTGGCGATCGGCGACCTGAACGGGGACGGCAAACCCGATCTGGTGGTGGCCGACTACGGCGGCGATTCCGTCTCGGTGCTGCTCGGCAGCGGTACCGGGGCCTTCGGGACGAAGGCGGAGTTCGCGGTTGGGTTCTATCCCTATTCCGTGGCGATCGGGGACCTGAACGGGGACGGGAGACCCGACCTGGCGGTGGTGAACCTGGCGTCCAACACGGTGTCGGTGCTGCTCGGCAAGGGCGACGGATCGGTCGGGGCGAAGACGGACTACGTCATGGGAGGCACGCCTTACTCCGTGGCGATCGGGGATCTGAACGGCGACGGCAAGCTCGACCTGGCGGTGGCGAACTACTCCGCCAGCACCGTTTCGGTGCTGCTCGGCCGCGGCGACGGGACCTTCGGCGCGAAGACGAACTACGTCACCGGGAGCTATCCCTCCTCCGTGGCGATCGGTGACCTGAACGGGGACGGGAAACCCGACCTGGCGGTGGCGGACTATGGCTCCACGGTATCGGTGCTGCTCGGCAACGGCAACGGGACCTTC
>CAIXRL010000594.1 GCA_903921835.1 Candidatus Eiseniibacteriota bacterium
CGGCCGGCCGATCTTCTTGCGGCTGAGGCGCATCTCGCAGTCTCGGCTCGCGGTTCATGAATGATCCGGGTTAGGCGGGGCCCGGGCGCTCCGTCGCGGCGCCGCGGGCGGCTTCCAGCTCCGCGAGGAAGCGCGCGCGGTCGTCGGGGGCCAGCGCGATACGGCGGCGGGCACGCAGGGGCATGTACATGGAGTGGGCCATCACGGGCTCGCTCAGCTCCAGCAGCACGGTGGGCTCCGTCGGCCTCGCGTACGCCTTGAGCAGCGCGCGGTCGCGCGGCAGGTCGCCCAGCCTTCCCGCCCGCACGTCGACGATCGCCGCCAGCGGCACCACCCCCCGGGCGCGCACCCCGACGCGAAGCTCGAGTGCGTCCGCGGTCAGCGTGCTGCGGCTCAAGCGCATGGCCTGGTAGTCCCCGAAGAGCCAGAGCGCGGCCCAGAGGCTGGAGAGCGTGAACGTCCACGCGATCCGCGGGTGCGCGTGGACGAGCCCGGCGTGCACGGCGCCGGTCTCCAGCGCGATGAGCATGAGCAGCCCGGCGACCATGGAGCCGCGTCCCTGCTCGCGCTGGTGGCTGAAGCGACCGGGGCCTTCGACCGGGCGCCACCACGGACCGAGCAGCGCGTAGCCGAGGAACGCGACCTCGTCGCCGACGATGCGGGCCGCGGTCCCGGCGCCGAGCAGGTTCGCCGTGGCGGCCTGGACGTGCTCGGCGAAATCGGCCGCCGACGCACTGCGCGCGGCGCGCACCGCGAGGGCGACGCGCGCGATCACCACCATCTCCAGCGCGACCGCGACCGCGCCGATCCAGGTCGCCGCGACCGGCGTGCGCTCCCCGACCAGGAGACGCGCGGCCAGCATGCTGGCCACGAAGACGTACGCCAGCGAGCGCTTCGAGGCCCGGCGCCCCTTCACCGCGAGCCACCACCACAGCAGCGGGATGCTGAACGTGAAGTCGAACAGCGCCGCGACCGGGCCCACCACGGCGGCGCGCCCGGTGAGGGGCCGGTGCAGCAGCAGCGCGATCAGCGCCACCGGCAGCGCGCAGGCGACGGGCGGCAACCACGCCGGCACGCGCGGTCGCGTCACGGAGGTCACGCCATCGCCCCGCGTTCGGCCGCGGCGCGCGCGAGCCGGGCGAACTCGTCGAGCGTCAGCGTTTCGCCGCGGCGGCGCAGATCGATGCCGGCGTGCGGCCCCAGGTGCCCGACCTGCTCGCGGGTCCAGCCGAGAGCGTTCTCGAGGTTGTTGGCGAGCTGCTTGCGCCGCTGCTGGAAGGCGGCGCGAATGATCGTGAACAGCAGGCGTTCGGGCGCCTCGACGGGCGGGTGTTCGCGCAGCAGCACGCGCACGAGCATCGAGTCCACTTCGGGCCGCGGCCAGAACGCGGCCGGCCGGATGGTCATGAGCGGCTCGAGCAGTGCGTGGTAGCGCGCGAACAGCGTGAGCGAGCCGTACGCCGGTGTCCCCGCGGCGGCCGCGAGGCGTTCGGCGTATTCCTTCTGCACGAGCAGCACGGCGCTGTGGACGGCGCGGCGTTGCTCGAAGAGGCGCTCGAGGATGGGCGTGGTGATGTTGTAGGGAATGTTGCCGAGGACGACGACCTTCCCGACCCCCGCGGCGGCGGCCGCCGCCGCGATGTCGAACTCGAGGAAGTCGCCCTCGACGATCTCGATCCCTCGCCACTCCGCCATCTCCTCGCGCAGGTACTCGGCGAGGCCCTTGTCCTTTTCGACCGCGATGACCCGCTGGCAACGCCGCGCGATGCGCGGCGTGAGCGCGCCGGTGCCGGGGCCGATCTCGATCACGACGTCGTCCGGCTGCAGGCGCGCGTGCTCGACGATGCGCTCGCAGAGGTCCTCGCGCAGGAGGAAGTTCTGGCCGAAGCGCTTGCGCGGGGACAGGCCGCGCGCGGCGAGGGCGTCCTTCACGCGCCGGCCCGGGCCGCCCTCGCGCGAGGCGCGCTCGCGGACGTAGGAGGAGGGGCGCGGGAGGGCGCCAAGATCGGGGCGGCGGGTCATTGTCCGCAGTGTAGGGTCGGGAGCCTCGGGTGCGGAAATGCGGCCGCTCAGGCGGCGCGAGCGCCCGCCCGCGCCAGCGCCTCGCGCGCCATTTCGCGGGCGCGTGGATCGGGCGAGCGCACCGCGAGTTCGCAGAGCGCGTCGCGGCCCTCGGATCCCATCGCGGCGAGCGCGTACGCGGCATGGTGACGCACCCACCAGGCCGCGTCCGCCACGCGTTCGGCCATCGCGTCCACGGCCGGTGTCGCCCGCAGGCGCCCGAGCGACTGCGCGGACTGCGCGCGCACGGGCCACGCCGGGTCGGACAGCGCCAGCATGAGGGCCGGGATCGACTCGCCCATGCCGAGCCGGCCGAGCGCGCGGGCCGCGCCGACGCGCACGTCCACGGCCTCGCTGCGCAGGCGGGCCTCGATGCGTTCGCGCGCCGAGCGGCAGCGCGAGACGCCGAGCGCGTCGAGGATGGCGCACTCGACATGCGGCACGGCGACGCCGCGATCGAGCGCGCCGATGAGGCGCGCGCGGGCGCCGGGGCCGAAGGCGCGCAGCAGGCCGGAGAGCGCCGGCAGCGTGCGCGAGGCGACCGCTTCGGGATGCGCGCAGAGCCACTCGAGCGCTGCGAGGTCGCGAAGCACCGCCAGCGCACGGCCGGCGGCCAGGCGCACGGGTTCCGGCCCCGCGACGAGCGCATGGCGCAACCCCCTGCGCATCCGCAGCGTGGGCAGCAGCCCGAGCCGGCGCGCGGCGCGTTCGCGGCACAGGGGCGAGTCGTTGCCGGCGAGCACGCGGCGCTCGGCGACCACGTGGCGGTTGCACTCGAGCGAGGCGGCGAGGGCGAGGCGCTCGCCGCGGCGCAACGTGGCGGTGATCGCCTCCATCGCGTTCCAGAAGTGCTCGGACTCGGCGTCGCGCGCGGCATGCCGCAGGGCGCCTGGCGAGACCCTCCCCGCGAGCGCACCGCGCAGCGCCTGCACGACCTGCCCCGTGTGCTGGCGCGGCCCGGAGCGCGGGACGCGGCGCGCGCCGCGCGCGGCCCATGCCGCCAGCGCGCAGGCGGAGCCGAGGAGGAAGAGGGCAAGCGTGGGTGCAAGCAGCGCGGGCGCGAGCATGGCCTCCCTAGTGTCGGCGGCCGGCGCATTTCCTTGAGCGGCTAAATGGCTGCGGCTGCTCGCGCTAGCTGGCGATTTGCAACGTCGCGATACATGACGCTTGCGGCGATGCAAGTCGCGCGACAGGGCTCTCGCATGGAGAGCCGCTCGGGGCGGTCTACCCCAGCGGAATGCGGAAGAGGTCGCGCGCGTTTCGCGTGGTGATGGATTCCGCCTGCTCGGGCGTCCAGGCGCGCAATTCGCAAAGCCGCGCCAGGACCCGCGGCAGCAGCCCCGGCTCGTTGCGCCGCAGGGAGCGCGGCTGCGGTTCGAGGTACGGCGCGTCCGTCTCGAGCACGAGCATGTCCTCGGGAGCCGTTCGCACCGCCTCGTCCAGCTCCGCGTGCCCGTACGTGAGCACCCCGCCGAGCCCGAGCCGGAAGCGGATCGCGCGCGCGCGCCGGACCGTGCGCTCGTCCTGGTCGAAGCAGTGCAGCACGCCGCCGGCCGCGGGGCGGAAGTGCTCGAGCAGCGTCATCACGTCCTCGAGTGCGTTGCGCTGGTGGATCACAACGGGCAGCCCGAGCTCGTCGGCGAGCGCCAGTTGGGCGAGGAACCATCGTTCCTGGTCCTCGCGCGAGGCGTGGTCGCGATAGAAGTCGAGGCCGGTCTCGCCGATCGCCACGACACGCGGGTGCCGCGCGTGGTCGCGCAGGGTCTCGAGCGCCTCCATCGGCACCTTGCCCGACTCGCTCGGGTGGACGCCGACGGCCAGGTACACGCTGGGGTGCTCCCGCGCCAGCGCGAAGCCCTGCTCCCAGATGCCGGGTCCGTACGCCACCTCGACGAACTGCTTCACGCCGGAGGCGTGCGCCCGGTCGAAGACGTGCGTGCGGTCGCCGTCGAAGCGTTTGTCCGCCAGGTGGCAATGCGTGTCGATCACGGCGGCTCCGGGGTCGGCGGCGCGCGCGAGCGGGGCTCGCGCGCGCCATCGTTCAGCTGGTGGCGCTCACCACCTGTTTGAGATCGATGCGCGGGAACAGGATCTGCGACGGTCCGAGTGGCCGCGGCGGCAGGGCTCCGAACCGCGGCATCGCGTCCTCCCCGCGCACGTCGGCGGGGCTGCCGGGCTGGCCCAGCATGGTCCACAGCGCCTCGCAACGGGTCGGCATCGCGGGCCACGTCCACACCGCGGCGAGCCGCAGCACTTCCAACAGCGCGGAGAGCGTCGTGCCCAGTTCGGCGCGGCGCTCCGGGTCCTTGCCCGACTCCCACGGCTTCGCGCGGTCGGTGAACTCGTTCGCGCGTTCGATCACCGTCCAGACCGCGTCGAGCGCCTCGTTCAGCCGCAGCTCGTCCCACGCCCGCGGCGTTTCCACCGCCGCCGTAGTGGCCGCGGCGATCACAGCCGCGAGCCCCTCGCGGGCAGCGGGCTCGGCGAACGCCTCGGGCGCCCACTCGGCCGGCGAGAGGCCGCCGAAGTACTTGTGCACGAGCGTCACCGTGCGGCTCGCCAGGTTGCCGAACTTGTTCGCGAGGTGCGTGTTCACGTGCTCGACGAACTGCTCGTAGCTGAACTCGCCGTCGCGGCCTGTCGGTATCGAGTCGAGCAGGAAGAACCGCAGCGCGTCGGCGCCGAACTGCTGCGCCACCTGCACAGGATCCACCACGTTGCCGAGCGACTTGGAGAGCCGCTCGCCCCGGAAGTTCACGAAGCCGTGCACGAAGACCTGCCTTGGCAGCGGAACGCCCGCGGCGAGCAGCATTGCGGGCCACAGCGCGCAGTGGAAGCGGCTGATGTCCTTGCCGATCAGGTGGAACGCATTCGTGACGTAGGCCTCGCGCGTTCCGGCCCAGGCGGCGCCGGGGCGACCCTGTCCGTCGAGGTGCTGGAACTCGTCCTGTCGAGCCGCGCCGGGACCGCCGGCCTCGCCCTGCTTCGCGAGCCACCACAGCGAGTACTTGCGTTCCGGCCAGCCCAGCGCCGAGAGGTAATTCAGCAGCGCGTCCGGCCACACGTACACGACGTGGCCTCCCACGCCCTCGATCTCGTCGGGGAGCGGGATGCCCCACTCCAGGTTCGGGCGCGACACCGCGACGTCGCGCAGCCCGCTCTTGATGACGTTGACCACCTCGGTGCGGCGGTAGTCAGGCTGGATGAAGTCGGGGTGCGCCTCGGTGTGCTTGAGCAGCGCCTCGTCGTACTCCGAGAGCCGGAAGAAGAAGTTGGACTCCTTGATCTCCTTCGGCTTCACCTTGTGCTCGGGGCACAGGCCCTGTTCGTCGAGATCCTTCTCGGTCTTGAAGCCCTCGCAGCCCTCGCAGTAGAGGCCCTCGTACGAGTCCTGGTACAGCGCCGGCCGGCCCGTCTTGGGCGTCGTCGCGTCGTTGAGCCGGCGGAAGAGTTCCTGCACGGCCAGCTCGTGACGGCGGTCCGTGGTGCGGAAGAACTGGTCGTACTTCACGTCCAGCACCTGCCACGCGTTCACGAAGGTCTTCGAGATCTCGTCCACGAACGCCTGTGGAGCCTTGCCCGCGGCGGCCGCGGCGCGCGCGATCTTCTGTCCGTGCTCGTCGGTTCCGGTCAGGAAATAGGTGGCGTGCCCCTGCTGGCGGTGGCGGCGGGCGATGGCGTCGGCGAGCACCTTCTCGTAGGCGTGACCGAGGTGGGGCTGGCCGTTGACGTAGTCGATGGCGGTCGTGATGTAGAAGGTTGACATAGAGTCCCGCTGATCCTATCAGGTCCCGCCGCTGTTGCTTCCGGGGGCGTGCGCTATAATCGACCCATGCCGA
>CAIXRL010000595.1 GCA_903921835.1 Candidatus Eiseniibacteriota bacterium
GGCTGGACGCCCGAGCAGGCGATTTCCATCACCACGCGCAACGCGCGCGACCTGTTCCGCATTCCGCTGGGTTGACCCGGGCGGTTCATGAACCGCCAGCCGAGAGTGCGGGATGTGCGTCAGGCGCAAGAAGCTCGGCCGGCCGCTCCGGAACCGTGTTGGAGACACGATGAGGACAGCGGCCGGTCGAGCTTCGCAGCGGATGACGTGCAGATTGCGCTCGCAGGCGGCGGGCTCATGAATAGTCCGGGCTAGGCGGGCGCGGCAGGACCGATGGCGGAACCCAGCGCACCGCGGTCGCTCGCGCGCCGACTCGTCACCAACACGCTCCACGCGGCGAGCGGCCGGATCGTCGCGATCGTGTTGTGGCTGGCGCTCACGCCGGCCATTCTGCGTGCCATCGGGCCCGACGGCTACGCGGTCTGGTCGTTCGTGTTCGCGCTCACGGGCTACCTGAATGCGTTCGACCTCGGGCTCGCCGCCGGCACGCTGCGCAACGTCGCGGCCGCGCGTTCGCGTGACGACCACGAGGACGCCGGCCGCTACGCCACGCTGGGCGCGCTGGGCTACCTGGCGCTGGGCGTGCTGTGGCTGGCCGTGACGCCGTTGGTGCAGGGGCCCGTGCTGGCGTTCCTGCGGGTGCCGGCGAGCGTGTTGCCCGAAGCCTCGTTCGCGTTCGTTGTCGGCGCCGCGATCTTCATGCTCATGGGGCTGACCAACGTCGCCCTCTCGGTCGCGCAGGGATACGATCGTTTCGACCTCGGAAACGTCGTGGCGATGACCTCGTCCGTGGGCCAGATCGTCGGCATCCTGATCGCGCTGAATCGCCATCTCGGGCTGCCGGGCATCCTCGTCACGACCGCCACGGCGTGGGCGATCGCGTGGATCACGGGACTCGTGCTGCTGCGGGTGCACCTGCCCGCGTTTCGCTGGGTGGGCCCCGCGCAGGCCTGGTCGCGGGCGCGCGAGACGTTCGCGTTCGGGGGGCCCATGCAGGTTTCGAGGGTGCTCTCGGTCACGCACCAGCAGCTCGACAAGGTCTTCATCTCGCGCTGGGTGCAGTTCGCGCAGGTGACGCCGTACGACCTCGCGCTGCGGGCCGTCACGGCGGCCTCGACATTCCCCCAGCTGTTGCTGCTCGCCGTGCTGCCCGAAGCCTCGGCGATGCACGCCGACGGACGGCCCGAGCGTCTGGCGATGCTGTTCGAGCGCGGCACGCGCTGGGTGCTGTTCGCGAGCGCGATCGTGGTCGCGGCGCTGCTCGCTGCGGCCGATCGCATTTTCGTGGCGTGGATCGGGCACGCCGACCCCGCGGGCGCGCTGGCGCTGCGCGGACTCGCGCTCGCCGCCGCCGTGGCCCTTGCGACGGGGATGGGTACGTCCGTCGCGCGCGCCATCGGGCGCACGGACCTCGAGGCGGAGTTTGCGGGCGTGGCGCTGCTCGTGCACGGTGCGCTGGGCATCGTGCTGGTGCCGCGCATGGGGCTTCCGGGCGCGCTGGTCTCGATCGTGACGGGCAACACCGTCGGCGCCTCGTGGTTCATGTGGCGGCTTTCGGGTTTGCTGCAATGGCGGCGGCTGCCGATCGTGTTCAAGCCGCTCGCGGTGCCGACGCTGGCCGTGGCGCTGGGCTCGCTCGCGGGCGTGCTGCTCGCCCGCACGCTGCCCGCCGCGACCGGCGCGCGCGAGTGGGGCGTGGCGATCGCCGTCTCGGGCATTGCGGCCGTTGTGGTGGTCGTGGTGACGTTCGCGACGCGGTACCTCACGCTCGCCCAGGTGCGGGAAGTCGTGCTCGGCCGGAGGGCGGGCGGATGAGGATCCTCATCCCGACCTGGGGGCTGCACGCACGGTTTGGCGGCATCCGCGTGCTCTGTGAGCTCGCCAGCGGCCTCGTGCGCCGCGGCCATCGCGTGCTCTTCCTCACGTTCGATGGCGAGGGGCCCACGGCGTTCCCCACGCTCGCCGAACACGAGGAGATCGGGCGCTCGCCGGGCGGCCGCAACCTGATCCGCGAGCTGCCGCGCCAGGAGATGATGCGGCGTGCGATCGAACGCCACCCCGAGGCGGAAGTGGTGCTCGCGAACCACCACCTGACCGCGCGGCCCGTCCATCGCTCGAGAGTGCCGGGCCGCAAGTTCTACTACGTGCAGGCCTACGAGCCCGACTGCTTCCCGCACCGGCTCCACCACGAGCCGCCGCGCTGGCTGGCGAAACGTTCGTACACCTATCCGCTCGGCCTCATCGCCAACTGTCCGATGGTGGCGCGGCAGTGCGCGGGCTCGCTCGGATCACAGGTGCCCATCGTGCCGCCCGGCATCGACCCGGCGCTTTACCACGCGCGCGACAGGCGGCCGGCAGGTCCGCGGCTCGTCGTGGGCACGATCTCGCGCACGGAGTTCTGGAAGGGCAGCGCCGACTGTTTCGAGGCCGTACGCCGCGTGCGCGCGCTGGGTTTCGAAGTGGATTTCCGCGTCGCGTTCGGCAACATTCCCGCCGGTCACGAGGGCGAGCCGCGTCTCGACGACGCTCCGGCGGACGACCGGCAGCTGGCCGGGTGGTACCGCGGGCTCGACGTGCTCGTCGCCGGGGTCCACGACGGCGGCGCGCCGTACCCGCCGATCGAGGCGATGGCGTGCGGCACCGCCGTGGTGACCACACCGAACGAGCACGTCACCGATGGTCGCAATGCGCTCACGGCGCCGCAGGAGGACGCGGTGGCGCTGGCGGCGGCGCTGGCGCGGATGCTCGAGGACCGCGCGCTGCGCGAGCGGCTGGTGCTGCAGGGTCTCGAGGACGTGCAGGGGTATCACTGGGAGAACGTCGTGAAGAAGATGGAAGACGTCTTCACCGGCGCGGTGAGCGCGCCGACCGGGAGACCGCGATGAGTGATCCGCGTCGCGACGGGCGCTGGGCCGGCAAGCGCGTGCTCGTCACCGGGGGTCTCGGGTTCATCGGCTCGAGCGTTGCGCGTGCGCTGGCCGAGGCCAGTGCCGATGTGACGGTGGCTGACGCCATGCTGCCCGAGTTCGGCGGCAACCTGTTCAATCTCGAAGGTGTGCGCGATCGCGTGCGCGTCAACTTCTGCGATGTGCGCGACGAGCACCTCATGGCGCTCATGGTGGACGGCATGGACGTGGTCTTCCACCTCGCCGCGCAGGTGTCCCACGTCAAGAGCATGTCCGACCCCTACCCGGACATCGACATCAACATCAAGGGCACCGCGGCGGTGCTCGAGGCGGTGCGCAAGGTGAATCCGCGTGCCCTCGTGGTGCGCACCGGGACGCGCGGCCAGTACGGTGCGGCGACGCGGTTGCCGGTCTCCGAGGACGCGCCCACGCACCCGAAGGGTCTGCACGAGATCTCGCACCTGACCGCCGAGAAGATCTTCCAGATGTACCACGAAGTGCATGGTGTGCCCGTCGTGATGCTGCGGCTGACCAACATCTACGGCCCGCGCGCGCAGATGCGCTCGTCGCATTTCGGGGTCGCCAACTGGCTCATGCGGCTCGCGCTCGACGGCACGCCCATCACGCTGTTTGGCGACGGGCTCATCCAGCGCGACTTCGTCTACATTGACGATTGCATCGACGCCATGCTGCGCTGCGCCGAGACGCCGGCGTGCAACGGCCAGGTCATCAACGTCGGCGATGACCACCCGAGCACGTTCCGCGATCTCGCGGCCGCGATCCGTGCCGAGGTCCCCCAGGCCGAGGTCGTGTTCACCGAGTTCACTCCCGAGCGCAGGGCACAGGAGCCGGGTCACTTCTACAGCGACATCTCACGCATCGGGTCGCTGGTCGGCTGGCGTCCGACCACGCCGTTGCGCGACGGCGTGCGCGAGGCCATCGCGTACTATCGCCAGCACCGGGAGCGCTACTGGTGATCGTCGCGAGTCCGCGGTCGTCCTGATGTTCCGCACCGTCCTTGTCACCGGCGCCGGCGGCTTCGTCGGCCCGCACCTGGCCCGGGCGCTCGCTTCGCGCGGCGCGGCGGGGCACGGTCTTGGCCTGGGCGGCGCGCCTGCCTCGCCGGCGCTGGCGAGCTGGCGCGAGCTGGACCTCGTCGATGGCGGCCTCGCGGACGCGATCGCCGCGGCCGCGCCCGACACGGTCGTCCACCTTGCGGGCCAGAGCAGCGCGGCGCTGTCGTTCCAGGATCCCGAGGGCACATTCCGCGCGAACGTGGCCGGCACGTGGAAGCTGCTCGACGCGGTTCGCGCGGCGGCGCCGCGCGCGCGCGTGGTCGTGGTCAGCACGAGCGAAGTCTATGGTCCCTGCGCGCCGGGCACGTTGGTGGGGGAGGACGCCGCGTTTCGGCCGGTGAGCCCGTACGCGCTGTCCAAGGCAGCGGCGGACCGGCTCGCCGCCGCGTAC
>CAIXRL010000596.1 GCA_903921835.1 Candidatus Eiseniibacteriota bacterium
CCGACCCAGGAGCCTGGAGGCCGCCGAGGCCCGTCGGGGCCTTCGCCCCGCTCCTGGCGAGGCCCCGCCCGAGCAACGTGCAGAATGCAATGCTCCCGGCCGATACCCTGACCGGGGGCGTCTTGCTCCCCAGGCTCGTTCGCGCCGCGCGTCCCGCGCCGGCGTCCGCGTCGTTCGGAGGGGTTCCATGCGTCCAGCGCCTACGCGCACCGGGCGGCTCGCGCCGCTCGTCATCGCCTGCTTCGCCGCGCTCGTCCTTGCGCCGTCCATCGCCCGCGCGCAGGACGTCGAGCGCTTCAACCTCGCCGCATTCGGAGCGTATGGCGTCGAACGCTTCCAGTCGCTCGGCGCGGACACCGTCGGGCTGTCCTCGAACAACTCGCCCGACGGCGGCCTGCTGATCGACTTCCGCGTGATCGACCTGCCCATGGGCAAGGCCGGGCCGAAGCCGTCGCTGCATCTCACCGGCGGCATCACGTCCACGTCACGCATCCTCGGGCCGCCACTCGAGGGCATGGAGGTCGGCGTGTTCAAGGTGCTCGACCTGTCCGGAGGCGTGCTGCTCGACCTGCCGCTGGAGGTCCTGCTCAAGGGCAACAGCGGGGTCTCGCTGCGGCTGGGCTGGGACGGTGGCGACATGCTCACGCGCACGACCGACGCGAACTTCCTCACACGCTCCAAGTTCCGGATGGACTTCGTGCGCACCGGCGGCGCGATGGGGGGTTCGCTCATCGGCTTCGGCAAGGGCGTGGACGAGACGTTCGGATACGACGCCGCCCGCAAGCGCGCCGACGTGCACGCGTCGCTGCAGGGGTCGATCCTCCGCGGCGCGCCGATCGTGCCGCCGTCGCCGCCCGTGAAGCCCGGAGCGAAGCCGCCGCCGCCGAAGCCCGCGCTGCCCGGGCCGCGCCTGATGTGGATCTTCCTGGACGTCATCGCGGACACCGACGGCGGCCCGGGTGCGGATGGCATGCGCGCGCGCGCCGGCATCGGCTTCGACGTCAGCGCCTTCACCACCGCGGCGTTCGTCTCGCGGCACTGAGCGCAGCGGCCGGCGAAGCAACGGCGGACCTCGCGAGCAGGACCACCGCTTCCGTTGGTGCGGTCGGGGCTGCTTCCGGGACTTGTCGCCCGGGTGTTCCGGACGCGCCTGCGGCTTCTTCGCCAGCTGCTCGAGCTCGTACTGGATGGCGGGCTCGAGGTGCAGGTCGGTATAGCGATGAACGGCATGGAGTTGCGTTGCGTCGGCGGCTCAAGGAGGCGCTCTGCCATGCCGATAACCACCGGGTCGCCGAGCCCGGACGATTCATGAACCGCCAGCCGAGAGTGCGTGCTCATGAATCGTCCGGGCCAGCCCACCCTTCCTGGCGAGGAGCCCTGCTGTCATGAACGTTCGCGCGCGACCGGCACCGGCCGGCCCTGCGCCCAGGCCGCGCACGTTGCCCGACGACACCGTCAGGGCGGCCGCGGGCTGGGTGGCGCAGTTCGCGCGCACGCTCAAGACCTGCCGGCTCTACGACCCGGCGAACCCGGCCGTCGTGCGCTTCCGGGAGGAGCTCGCGCACGCCACGCACCGTTTGCTCGACGAGCACGGCGCGCTGACGTTTCACTTCGTCCCGGACGACGTCACGTGCGACGGCATGTCGCTCTATCCGGCCCGCTCGCGCGACGACAATCTCGCGTATCCGTTCCACCGCGACGGCGTGCGCGCGATCACGTTGCAGCCGGGACTCGAAACGGCCGAGCTCGACACGCTCGTGAACGCGGTGCTCGCCGCGACGGGCGCCCACCTCGACGACGGCGACCTCGTGACGCTGCTGTGGGAAGCCGAACTGCGTCACATCGACGTGGACTTCATTCCCGCCGAGGGCGGCGCCGACGGTGGCGCACCGGTGACGGCGGCCGAGGGAGAAGCGTCCTTCCTGCCCTGGCCCGACGCGGCCCCATCGCCGCCGCCTGCGCCAGGTGAGCCAAAGGTCCCCGAGACCCGTCCCGGCGCGGGCCGCTCGGAGGACTGGACGCTGGGCGACCTCACGGTCGAGGTCGAGGCCAGCTTTGTCGAGTTGGACACGCTCGCAGCGGTCGAGACCGCGCGCCTCCGTTGCGAGTTCACCGAGGAGCACCTCGTTTCGCCGGTCACCGCGGCCCTCGCTATCGCGACCGCGTGCCTGTGCTCGGGCGCGACGCTCGAGGACCGCCGCGAGCTGGCGCAGTTCCTGCCGCGCGCGCTGCGCGGCGCGCTGGCACTGGGCGCGTGGGCCGACGCGCGCGAGGCGCTGCGGGCGTTGCGTGGCATGGAGAGCGGCCTGTGGAGCGAGGAGACCTTCGTCCAGGAGCTGCTGCAGCCCGTGTCCATCGCGCGCATCGTCGAACGCGTGGATGCCCAGGACGCCGGCGAGCTCGGCGCCGTCATCGCGTTCGCGCAGGAACTCGGCGACGCCGGCGTGGACTGGACCACGCTCGTGCTCGCCGAGAGCCAGCAGCGCCCGGTGCGGCAGGTGCTCGCCGAGGC
>CAIXRL010000597.1 GCA_903921835.1 Candidatus Eiseniibacteriota bacterium
CGCGACACGACCCGCTGGACTACGAGCCGACCCCAGCACAGGTGAAGGTCGTGGCCGAGGCCGAGGGGCTCTCCGTCCTGCACCTGCTGGACAACGGCTGGCAGTTCACCGGCACTCCGCATGCGCTGTCGGACAGCACGACCGTGCTGTACTACAGCTACGAGTATCGGAATGAGACGTGCGGCCACGTTTCCTTCCCGGGCCTGCGCAGCCCGGTGGGCGGGTATTGCTGCGCGAATCCCGACCCACCCTATCCGATGATCACGGATCTGAACGCCCAGGTGCACGGCCAGGGCGGCGGATTGACCGTGCTGGCTCATCCGCACACGACCGACAGCTACTATATGCTCGCCGGCTGGCCCGGCTCGGGGCTGGGCCGCGAACTACCCGTGCTCGCTGCCCTGCACGGATTCGACGCCATCGACGTGGCCTCCTATAGCAACGATCCGGACCTGGACACCGCGGAATGGTACGACCTGCTCTCCGCGGGCTTCGCCGTGCCCCCCTCTGCCGGCACCGACGCCGTGCTCAACCGCTACGGCGATGCGCCGCCGGGCGGCTGGCGCGTCTACGCCCGCGAGGCGGTCGGCGAGGCGCTCGACTACGACTCATGGCTCGCCGCGCTCGTCGCCGGTCGCAGTTTTGTCACGAACTTTCCGCTGATCCCGGAGTTCACGATCGGCGACAGCGGCATGGGGGACTCACTCGAGGTCGACGGGGACTCGCTGGTTGCACCGGTGCACATCGAGGCCGCGTGCGCCATCGGCCTGCAGAGGGTGGCGCTGGTGGCCGACGGGCAGGAGATCTGGGCCCTCAGCCTCGCGGGCCTGCCCGCGACGTTCGACACCACGTTCCAGCTGCGAGTGCCGCGCCCGGGGTGGATACTACTGCGCGTGGACGGTCCATATTCGCATCCCGCCCTGGCCGCGCCGCCAGCGGTGGCCTGCACGAATGCGGTGCGCATCCTGCACAATGGCGCACCGGCCCGGCTGACGGCCGCGATGATGCGCTGGCTGGACAGCCTCGACCGGCTCGAGGCCCTGGTCCTCTCTCCCCTCAACTGGCCGGCTCCCTGGCAGCGCGACACCGTGCTCGCGCGCATCCAGAGGGCCCGGCAGTTCTACTCGCAGCCCTTCCGAAGCCCGCCCGCGAATTTTGCACTGCTGTCGCCGCTCCCCGGAGCCACCACGACATCCGACCTGGTCTGGCAGGCCGCCGTCGATCCCGACATCGGGGACTGCGTGACCTACACCGCGCGTTTCGCCGAGGACTCGACACTGTCCGACAACTGGTCCATGCAGGTGTCGGACACCAGCGTGAGCGTGGGGGATATCCAGCATCCGCTGGAACATTGGTACTGGTGGGGGGTCGAAGCTGCGGACCGGGCCGGCAACGTCGTCCACTCGACTCCCCCGAGCGAGCGCGTCTTCCTGACCGCTGGCACGGGGGGGGTGCCAGTGGCGCTGCGAGAGGAATCCCCGCGGGCGCTGCCAAACCCCAGCCGCGGCGAGGTCTGGCTGAAGGGCATGGGACCGGACATCCTGATCTACGACCTCGCCGGCCGGCGCATCGCCGAACCCGGGCACGGCATCCGCAATGCCGCGGGAACGCCAGTCTGGGACGGCAGCAGGAGCGGACAACCGGCACCCCCGGGAATCTACCTTGCGCGTGGCGGTCACACGAGGCGCCTGGTGCGCATTGTCCGCCTGCGCTAGCCCGGACGATTCACGAGCCCGCCGCCTGCGAGTGCGATCTGCGCGTCATCCGCTGCGAAGCTCGACCGGCCGCTGTCCTCATCGTGTTGACAGGGGGCGGCTCATGAACCGCGAGCCGAGAGAGCGAGCTTCGCGGCGGAGGGCGCACGGATCGTGCGCACAGGCGGCGCGTCGCGAATGGCCCGGGCGCAGGCTCATGGCTGATGAACACCCGGTGGCCGCGCGGAGATCTCGGACGGCGGAACGGGCATCTCATTCGGGGTCCGCGACCTCATCGCCAGGAGGATCGGCAGGGTCAATCGACCGCCGGGCAATGCGACATCGCGGGCGAGGTCGCGGTCGCGGGCCGGTGGAGTGACCCGGCCAGGGGCGGGAACTGGAGGGCAATACGAGCGGTCGGCGTGGCCGCGTTCAATCCGTGCTGCTACGCCCCTCGCGAGCAACGTGGACGTTCCCAGCCAGCCACCGGGCCCTACGGATTCGTCTGCAAGTCCTTCACAATCGCCGGCGGCGCGGTGTCCCCGACCGGCGTCGCCATGGCCACGGAGCTCAGCGAGGACCAGTTTCCCGCCGCGTCGCGAGCCTTGAGCGCGAAGTAGCAGGCTGTGCCGGACGGGAGCCCAGAAACCGTGAGCGACTGCGGCGTTCCCGCGACACCAGGCGTTGGCGGCCCGCTCGCGACGGACGCCGCGGCGAACGTTGCGGCGGTGATCATCTGCGTGGACCAGCGGACGTCGTACGCGGCCGCACTGCCAACGTAACCGTCGTTGCCGGGGGCGCTCCACGCCAGCACCACCGCCTGCTGGGTGGGAGACGTGGCCGCCAGGTCAGTGACCTGCCCGGGGGGTATGACGTCGCCGGACCCCGCGAGAACGAAAGGGCCGACGTACCCGTCGGGTCCGAACAATGCCGCTGATCCGGCGAGCGGGTGGGCGTCGAAGGACGCCATCGTTGAGTCTCGGATCAACGAGGGGCCACACCGGGAGAAGGTGTCCAGGGAGGCCGGAACCCTCAGGGTAAGCAGTGGGGACATGCCGAAGGCCGAGTAGACCTTTGCCCCCGAGTACCAGGTCACTTGGCGCCTCGTCGTGACCTTGGGTGTCCAGACGAGGTTGTAGTTGTCCCCCACGGGTCCCACGCCGTTCGTGGCCCAATCCGTGGCATACCCGAGGTTGAACGCACGCGCGGTCGTCGTGTCCGAGTTGGTCATCGCCGGGTTGTAGAACACGTTGTTCGTGAACGCCACCGCCTGCTGCGCCGTGCCCTGCTGCATGGAGAACGCCGGAGACGAGTTGCCGAACGACACGAAGACGTTGTGGTCCACGACGCTACCCGTGGACATCACGGGATCGCCCCGCGAGTAGGACGATTGCACGCTCGCGGCGTTGACGACGAAAGTGTTGCCCACGAGCGAGTCACCATCAAACCCAACACCCCAGCGCAGCGGGGCCCCGGACACTGTTTCATTTCTGAAGTAGCAGCTGCGCCACGAGTTCCCGCCGATTTCCTCCCCCGTGTTCTGCACATACCCGTCGCTCTCGTTCTGCGCGAGGTTGATCGCCGGGCTCGTACCCTGAACCGCGTCCACGTTGCCACGGATGATGACCGTGTCGCGGTACATCTTGAACACCTTCACGCCGTCCTTGAGCGAAAACGTCATCGGCTCGTCGGTCCCACCGTCCACCATGTTGTCCACGCCGAGGAAGTAGCAGTCGCTCATGTGTCCACGGTTGGTTCCCAGGACGCGGGCAAATCGATCCCCCGCAAAGGAGGCTGTGCCCGTGATGACGATGAACCGGCTGCTTTCGTAGACCATGTCGTAGCCGCTGAAGATGTTGATCGCCACCCCGCCGTTCGCAGAGATTCCGTTCAGCGTGAACGAACTGTTGCGAAGCGTGTCACGGCGGCAGGCCCCGGTGCTATCCCCGTAGTTGACGGCCTGAAACATATACGGCCCCCCGTCATTGCGGGTGCAGTAGACGCTGTCGAGGTGGCAGTCGCGCACATTCGTCAGGTTCACGCCGCCCGCGAGGACAATCGCGTTGCGGACCTGCCAGGGACCCGACTGGGTGGGGGAACCCAGGCCGATCCCGCCCTGAACGGTGATGTCGCGCCACACGACGTTGCTGTCGCCATACCAGCTGTGTGCGCCCGTGTTGAAGTCGGCGGCGGGAAGGAAGCAAACGTCGTTGGGCCTGCCGAAGAGCGAGCGGTAGACAATCGGCGCGGCCCTCGTCCCCGAGTTCGACGGGGTGGGTGCGGTCGAGAAGTTGCCCAGCAGCAGCGCGACATCTCCCGCGACCGCTCCCGTGTTGAAGTTCGCAATGGACTGGGCGTTCGACGAGTCGGCCCCCGAGCCCGTGCCGCGCGCGGACTGCGCCACGAAGCGGATGGCGGCCCCGGCCGGACCCGCCATCACGGTGAGAATCGAAAGCAGGAGCAGAACGCGACGCATCATGCGGGACTCGTGGATTTCATGAGGGGTTCGAAGTTCCGATCCATTCCGGCCATGACCTGGCTGGGATCGGTGACATCAACAGAAACACCCGCCTTCCCACGGCAGGTCCATGGGATACGGAGCGGTGGGAGCAGGAGCCGCCCTGGAGCAGGCACGTGCCATGCCATCTGCCCGTGGACCCTCGAACTCGCTTCGGGCAGGTTGGTTCGACCGGCGGAGGCCGGCGCGGCGCATGATGGAGATTGCAGTCTGCACACCTCGTCCATGTGGTTTGCCTCGTGCAGGCATTCCCGCGACCCGGGAACGTGCACCTCTCGCGAACCGTGGTGGGCGGCCCGCTCGCGTCGGCCATTGACGCGAATGGCAGCATGCGCCCGACCCTGCCGCCAGCGCAAGGAAAAGCGTGGGAAGATCCTCACCCCGCACACGCGAGGCGTCGCGCGGCACGGAACCCCGGCGGACCGGGACGGTGCCGCGCGATGGACAACCGCACCCGCGGCTACTTCAGGCCCGCCGGCCCACCCGACACCAGCAGGTCGCCGAGCACGCCGCTGCGCTGCGGCACGATCGTGATCTCGGCCTTGCCATCGAGCAGGCGCTGGGTCTCGAGGATCTCGAACATCGCGCGCGCGATATCGGGATCCTGGGCGATGCGCTGGAGCGCGTCCCCGACGATCTGGGGGCGCATCGCCGCCGCCTTCGAGAACTCGATGGCGGCCTGGCGCTCGGCGGTGCTGGTGATGATGCTGACCTGGTTGGCGCCATCCTGCTTGATCGCGGAGGTCACCTGCCGCAGGCGATTCACGACCTTGGCCTCGATGCCCTTGATCATCCCGACGTCGCGGAAGTGCACCTTGCGAATGTACACGGACCCCAGTTTGTAGCCCCACTCCTGGGACTTCGGCGACACCTCGGAGCGGACCGTCTGGCTCATCGTGTGACGCGTCTCGAGCATCGCCGCGAGCTTCATGTTGGAGAGACTGCGAATGGTCGCGCTGCCGACGTTGGCGGCGAGCGAACCGCGCGGGTCCGCGTTCTTGAACAGGTAGGACACCGGGTCGCCGATGAACATCTCGTACCAGATGCCGATTCCCATCGGCGCGCCTTCCTCGGAGTTGACCGGCGTGCTGCGCAGGTACTCCTGGTCCAGGCGCATGTCGAGCACGTAGCAGCGGCCGAGCCAGTTCACGACCAGCGCGGCAGGCCCGAGCTTCGCGAGCAGGAAGTGCAGGCCGGGCTCGTCGAGCACGCCCAGCACCTTGCCGAACAACACGTACACCCTGCAGCTGCGCTCCTCGACCACGGCGTACAGTCCGGCCAGCCGGGCGATGCCGAGCACGACGGGAACGAGGATACCCATGCCCACCAGCGTGGCGCCGGCGGCGATCAGGAACCGGGTGAGCTCAGTCATGGTTTGCCTCCAGGATCACGCGGCGGGCGCTGCCAAACAGCCCGAGCCGCACGTTGCGCACGTAGGTCCCGAGCGCGCCGGCCCCCGTCCGCTGCAACTGCCCGAGCTGCTCGGCCACGGCCACCAGCGGCTGCACCTCGGCCTGGGCGCGCAGCGTCTCGATCTCCACCGCACGCTTGGATTGCACGATCTTCTGGTCCGCGCCGGCCTGGGCCAGGCTGATGTCCGAGGAGACCTGGTTGTAGGCGGTGTTGATGGCCGCGAGCGCGGATTCCACCTCCGCCGGTGGGTCGATCCCGGTGATCAGCGACGCCTCCAGCACGATGCCGTAGCGCGCCGCAGACGTCACGCACTCGCGGTCCATGTGGTCGTTGATGTCGCGCAGGTTCTTGCGCAGGTCGTTGATCGAGACGCCCATCGCCGCGGTCGCCGCCTCCGGACTGGCCAGCGGCGAATCCACCGCCGGCGCGTGCGTGGCCGGGGCCTCGAAGTTGGCGATGCGCTCGCGCAGAATGGAAATGAAGTAGCCCATGACGTGCACGATGGGTCTCTTCACTCCGAACAGGTAGGCGTAGAGGTTCTTCTCGGCGACCCGGTAGCGGATCTGGCCCTTGAGGCCGGTGTTCAACTGGTCCTTGGTCACCGCCTCGAGCATCGTGCCATCGGCGTTGGCATGTGCGCTCTCGGGGTCCGTGGCCATGTTCATCGTCTGCGTGGCGACCGTGATCTTGTAGATCTTCTCCCACGGCCACTTGAAATAGGGTCCGCCGGCGGGAATGACGCGCACCTGCGGGTAGGAGTAGCGCCCCTTCTCCTCGTCGGTCAGTCCCTCCGAGATCGGGTCCTGCAGCGTCGTGGCGGCGCCCACCCGCTCGGCACGTCCGAAGCTGGTCTTCACGGCGCGCTCGTTCTGATTCACCGTGTACAGGCCCGCCACCAGGTAGCGAAACAGGAACCAGATCACGAATCCGACGATGAACCCCAACAGGATGGTCATGGCGATGTGCCTCGGTGTGTGAGCAGCAACGGGTTCCGATCCGCGCCGGATCGAGCCGAACCCGGGGAGTCCCCCGCGGCACACTCAATCGCAGTTGCGCGGGCAGCGCAAGAGACCCGGCCCGGCGGCGTCGCGCGGCTCGTCGCCGGAGCGGCCGCCCCCATCACCGTCCCGGGGCCCGCGGGACGCACGGGGCGCGGGCCGCGCGGGGCGCGGGCC
>CAIXRL010000598.1 GCA_903921835.1 Candidatus Eiseniibacteriota bacterium
GGTCCGGCTCGCGACCGGCGAGCGCATCGAGGCGCTCGCCGTGCTGGTCGCGAGCGGTGTCCGCCGGCGGCGGCTCGCCGTTCCCGGGGAAAGCGAACTGGAAGGCCGCGGTGTGTCGTTCTCGGGGACGCGCGACCGGGAACGCTTTTCCGGCGGTCGCGTGCTCGTCGTGGGTGGGGGGGACGCGGCGTACGAAAACGCGCTCCTGCTCGCCGCGGCGGGTTGCGACGTGACGCTGCTCGTGCGCGGCCGGCCGCGCGCCCGGGCCGAGTTTTGCGCCCGCGTCGCCGCAGATCGGCGCATCCGCGTGCGCCAGGGTGCGCGCGTGCTCGCGATCCTCGGCGACGACGCGATCCGCGGTGCGGTCGTCGAGGACGCGGGTGGCGTGGCCGAGTGCGCCGCCGACGGCGTCGTCGTGAAGGCCGGGGTCGTGCCCAACACCGAGTGGTGTTCCGGTGCGCTGGCGCTCGATGCGGAAGGCTACGTGCGAGTGGGTGCGCATCTGGCGACCTCGGCACCGCGCGTCTGGGCCGCCGGCGACGTCACCCGGCCCACGCCTCCGAGCATTCCGGTCGCGATGGGGCAGGGCGCCCAGGCGGCGTCCATGGTGCGCGCCGCGCTGCGCGGAGCCTGACGCGGCGAGCCCGGGCGGGGCTCTTGCGTCGTCCGCGCAGGGGGCACTCAAGCGCGCCGCGCGCGGGGCCGAAAACACTGGAAGGTCGACGGGTCCATCCCTGACCACGCCGCGATCCAAGCTCCGGAGGCCCACGCTGTCCCCCGCGAACCACGCCCGCTCCGAGCACGCACGCCTCCACCGGGGAATCACGGCCGCGCTCGTCTTCGCGCTGCCGATCGCGGTGCTCCTCGACGGCCGGCGCGCGCCGCTGCCCGGGATCGTGCCGGCGGTGACGTGGCTGGATCTCGCCGCGGCGGCGTGCCTGACGTGGGCGGCTGCGCAACGCGGTGCATGGCGGGATCGCGGGCAGTGGTCGACGCCGTTCGACGGGCCCGTGCTGGCGATGCTCGCGCTGGCGACCGTGGGCGCGCTGAACGAGGGTTCCGCGGGACGGCAGCCGCACGTGTTGCAGCAGCTGGCTGCGTGCGCCGGCGCGTTCTACGGCCTCGCATTCGTGCTGCGGCGCACGCCGGGCTCCGCGGAGTTCGCGTGGCGCGCGCTCGCGTTGACGGCGGGCGCGATGGGCGCGCACGCATTGTGGACCGCCTCTGCCGGTTTCGGCGCGCTCGCGCACCAGGCGCAGGGAGTGGACGCGCGTGGGATCGGCAGCCACGCTCTTGCGGGCATGCTCGCGTTCGCGACGCTGGCCTCGGCCGGCCGGGCGCTGGAGCGGCAGGCCACGGCGGCGTGGCGGCTGGCGTTCGTCGTGGGCGCGGCAGGGCTCGCGGCGCACGCCGCGGTCGGTGGGTTCGCGATCGATCCGCTCTCGCTCGCGCGGCTCGACGCGCCGATGAACTTCAGCACCGCCTGCATCACGTGGCTGCTCGCGTCGGCGCTCGCGCGCGGGGCGTGGGCGCTGCGCAGGGAGCGACGCGCCGAGGCCTGGCGCTGGCGCGCGCTGGCGGGGGCGACGGCGGGGCTGGGCGCGGCGAGCGTGTTCGGGGACGGCAGCGGCGGCGAGGGTGTTCGCGTGCTGGGCGTGCTCGCCGCGGTCGCCATCCTGGGTTCGCCCGCCAAAGCCGAATCGCTGCGCGAGGTGGTGGTAGACGACGAGTCGCCGCTGGCGAGGGCGGCCTGATCCGTGCCTGGCCCGGGGATTGCATTTCGCACCGGCGTGCGAGGGGGACTCAAGCGCGGGGCCGGTGTTCCGAGACTGACCTGAAAGCGCGTCCGCGCATGCCGAATGCCGGCGCGGGCGATCGAATGACCCGAGGGGGTGCGCGATGCAGATGGAGGACCGGCAGGTGGGGACCGTGCTCGTCGTCAAGCCGGTGGAGCAGGCTCTCGACGCGTACGCGGCGACGGGATTCCGGGAGCGGATGGCCGCGCTCATCCAAAGCGGCAGCCGCCAGATCGTGCTGGACATGGGCGCGGTGCAGTTTCTCGACAGCACGGGACTCGGCGCGATCGTCTCGAGCCTGAAGCGCCTCGAGGGCGAAGGTGTGATGGTCATCTGCAATGCCGGCGAGATGGTGATGGACGTCTTCCGGCTGACACGCATGGATCGTGTCTTCCCGATCGTGCGCACGCTCGACGAAGCGCTCGTCGTGGCCAAGGATCCGTCGCGTCGCGCGGCCTGACGGTTCGCGTTTCGCGGCAACGAGGCGCTCCCGCTCCGCGGGGGCGCCCTTCGTTTGAGTGCGCCGCGGACGGGCGGCGGCTTGTCGCGCGCGTTGGCCCGGCGCGCGTGCGCGGCGCTCAGGCGGCCAGGCGGCGGCTCATCGCGAGCGTGTTGCGCTCCCCGAGCCGGCGGTACTCCACGCTGTCCATCACGCTGTGGATCAGGAAGAGCCCCATGCCGCCCTCGGGCAAATGGGCGATGTCGGCGGGATCGAAATCGAAGACCACGGGCCGGCCCGGCGGCATGGGGTCGCCCTCGTCGGTGACCTCGATCGTGAGCTGGCCGCTCTCGTGCGCGAACGTCACCTCGATCATGTGGCCCGCCGCACCGTGATAGGCGTGGCGGATGACGTTGTTTAGCGCCTCGCCCACGGCCAGTTCGACCTGGGCCGCCTCGCGGCCGGGAAGCCCGGCGGTGGCGCACAGCGACCGCATGGCTCGCGCGGCCAGTTCCACGTGATCCAGCCGGCTCTCCACGTGCAGCGTCACGACGCGCACGTCCCCATTGCGCACCGGGTGCGGTCCCTTCACGCCGCCCTCCTCTCGATGGCCAGCAGCGTGACGTCGTCCGCGAACTCGTCCGCCCGTCGCCAGGCGCGCAGAGCGTGCTCGATCGCGCCGACCGATTCATCCACGCCCGCCCCGCCATGGCGGGAGACGATGTCCTCGAGCCGGGGCATCCCGAAGGCCTGGCGATCCTCGCCCGCGCACTCCGTGACGCCGTCGGAGTACAGGAGCAGCCGGTCGCCCGGCGCGAACTCGAATTCGATCTGCTCCCAGTCCATGCCCGGCATCATGCCGATGGGGAAGCCGGAATCGCCGATGCGCTCGACGGCGCCCCCGCGACGCAGCAGCAACGGCGAGGGGTGGCCGGCCTGCGCCAGCGTGATCACGTTCCGCTTCGAGTCCACGACGCCGTAGACCATGGTGAAGTACCGGAGATCGTCGGAGTCGTCCTGGAAGCGACGGTTGAGCTCGCGGAGCAGCTCCGCGGGAGGCGTCACCTCCCAGCAGGGCTCGTGGTCGGCGGGGCGCTTCACCAGGCCGTCCACGCCGGTGCCGGGCGCGAGCAGCTTGCTCAGCATGAACGACAGCATCGCCGAGGGCACGCCGTGGCCCGCCACGTCGAGCAGGTAGAAGGACACGCGGTGCTCGTCGAGCGCGTGCACGTTGAAGACGTCGCCGGCGACGAGCGAGGCGGGCAGGAAGCGCCACGCCGAGCGCACGCTCGGGAGCGTGAACCCGGGCGCCGGCAGCAGCGCATGCTGCATGACCGCAGCCGCCTCGAGATCGCGCCGCGCCGAGGCGTACGCACTCGTGAGGCGCCGGTTGTGCTCGGCGAGGTCCGATTCCAGCTGCAGCACGCGCTCGCCGGCACGCAATCGCGCCCGCAGTTCGTCCCTCTGGAACGGCTTCGTGACGAAGTCGTCGGCGCCGGCCTCGATCCCCTCGACCAGCGCGTCGACGCCGTGGCGCGCGGTGAGCAGCAGCACGTACGTGTACCCGCCGAGCGGGGAGGAGCGGATGCGGCGCGTCAGTTCGATGCCGTCCATCTCCGGCATCATCCAGTCGGTGATGATCAGGCGGAACGGCTCGGACTGCATCATCGTCCAGGCCTGGGCGCCGTCGGCCGCCTGCACGGGCTCGTGCCCCCACTGGCGGAGCATGCGCGCGAGCACCAGGCGGTTGACGGATTCGTCGTCGACAATGAGAACGCGCATGAGTGGCCCCGGCAATGGCACGCCGGGAATCTCCTTGCCGCCGGTGGGCGGCGCAGGGCATGTTGGCGGGGCCGCGCGCGGGCGCGGGGCCGGTGTTCTCCTGTTTTCGGCCGGCGCTGGCCGCCGCTGAAGCCCGGCAACCTGCCCCGGACGGCCGCGGCGGGGCACTCCACCTCAGCCTCAAACGACCAGGATCATGACCGCACCTGCCGGTTCACTTCGCCCGCACGACGCCTCCACGCTGGCCGCCCGCGGCCTGACCGCGGACGAGGCGCGCCGCCAGTTGCGCCTGCTGGCCGACCCGCCGGGATTCGCCCGCCTGGAGCGGCCGTGCACCCCGGGCGACGGCATCGTGCGCCTCGCGCCGGAGCGCATCTCCGCGCTGCTCGCGGGACACGCGGCCGACGCGGCCGCGGGGCGGGTCACGGCCTTCGTGCCCGCTTCCGGCGCCGCGACGCGCATGTTCAGGGACCTGCTCGCGGCCGTGGCCCGGCCGGGCGATCCCGCGTCCGCGGAGTGGGCCGGAGCGGCGGGAGCCGAGGGCGCCGCGGTGCGCGCGTACGTGGAGGGTCTGCCGCGGTTCGCGTTCTTCGACGCGCTCGCCGGCGCGCTCGCCGCGCGGGGTCACGACGCGGCGCGTCTGCGCTCGGAGGGCCCGTGGCGGCCGCTGCTCGAGGCGCTGCTCGCTCCGGATGCGCTCGACTACGCGCGGCTCCCCAAGGCGCTGCTGGCGTTTCACCGCGCACCCGAGGGCGTGCGCACGGCGTTCGAGGAGCACCTCGCCGAGGGGGCGGGCCTCGTGCGCGATCGCGACGGACGCTGCCGCCTGCACTTCACCGTCTCGCCCGAGCACCGCGCCGGATTCGAGGCGGTGCTCGCGCGCACCGGCGCGGCGCATGCCGCGCGTTGGGATGCGCGCTGGGACGTCGCGTTCTCGGAGCAGCACCCGGCGACGGATACGCTCGCCGCCGAGGCGGACGGGAGTCCTTTTCGCGACGCCAGCGGCTCGTTGCTCTTCCGGCCGGCAGGCCATGGCGCGCTGCTGCGCAACCTGGGCGAACTGGGCGCCGATCTCGTGTTGCTCAAGAACATCGATAACGTCGCGGTGGACCGGCTCAGGGGCGAGACGCTGCGCTGGGGCGCGGCGCTGCTGGGGCTCGCATCGGAGATCGCGGCGCGCTCGCACGCGCTGCGGGCGCGACTCGACGATGCGGCGGACGGCGGCGCTGTCGTGGAGACGGTGCGCTGGCGCCGCGATGTGCTCGGGGACACGGCTCCGCCGGCGACGCGTGAGGCGCTTGCGGCGTCACTCGACCGTCCCGTGCGCGTGTGCGGCATGGTGCCCAACACCGGCGAGCCGGGTGGCGGCCCGTTCTGGGTTCGCGGGGACGACGGCGCCGTGACGCGGCAGATCGTCGAGTCGGCGCAGATCGCGCCCGATCCGGCGCAGCAGGGCGTCGCGCGCGGCGCGACGCACTTCAACCCGGTCTTCCTCGCCTGCGCGTTGCGCGATCGCAACGGCCAGCCGTGGGCGCTCGAGCGCTTCGTGGACGAGCGCGCGGTGATCGTGACGCGCAAGTCGTCGCTCGGGCGGGAACTGCTCGCGCTCGAGCGCCCCGGCCTGTGGAACGGCGCCATGGCGCGCTGGACCACGCTCTTCGTCGAGGTCCCGCTGGCGGTCTTCAACCCCGTGAAGACCGTCCTGGACCTGCTGAGACCCGAACACCAGGGCTGAACGAGCGGGTCGGCGCACGTCCTCCGGGTTGTGGCGCTGCCGGACCCGGACGGCGACCCGTCTTGCGAACGTGGCCCCCGTCGCTCCCTTCCGCGCCCGAGAGTCCCGTCCCCGCGTTCCCGCCCCCCATTCGCAAGACGAGCATCCGCCCGGGCGCCGGCGAGCGGCCTCTCCGCGTTGCGGAAACGGCCGCGCCGACAGGACCCGCGCTACTGGACGACGGCGATACGCGTCGTGCGCGAGCCCAGGGTGGTCGAGAGTCGCGCGAAGTACAGCCCCGGCGCCGCGGTGCGGCCCGAGGCGTCCGCGCCGTCCCACGCCACCGTGTGCAGGCCGGCCTCGAGCGTGCCGCGGGCCAGAGTGCGCACCGTGCGGCCCGCGACGTCGAGGATCGCGAGCGAGCCGCTGGCGGGTGCCGGCAGCGTGAACGAGAGTCGCGAGGCTCCCCGCGTCGGATTGGGCCAGGGCGCCGACAGTTCCAGAACCGCCGCGGGCCGGGACACCGGTACGCCCACGTAGGAGAACGGGGCGAGCACGGCGAAGGCCATCTTCGGCAGCGCGAGCGCCAGCGACTGCCCCCACGCATCGCCCGCGATCGCGTCGGTGGCGAGCATGCCGGGATTGACCGGTCCCGAGCCGCCGTACTGCGGGTCCTGGCTGTTGATCAACTCGGTCCAGTTGCCCGCGGCCGGGACCCCGATCCGGTACGACACATAGTCGGTGTTCGAGAAGTTCGCGACCACCATCACCGGGTTGCCCGCGCCGTCCATGCGGCGGTAGGCGATCACGTTGCCCGACTCGTTGACGTGCGAAACGTACGTGGCGGAGGACGCGCGCAGCGCGGGGACGTAACGGCGCAGCGCGATCAGCTTCTGGTAGAAGTGGAAAATGGGCGCGTACGTGATCTTCTTGGACCAGTCGATGCGGTTCGCGGCCGAGGCGCCGAAGTCGATGCTCTCGAGCCACTCGTCGCCCATGAGCATGGCCGGTATGCCCTGCGACGTGAGCGTCAGCGCCTCGGCGAGCTTGGTGCGGCCCTGCGCGTAGATGTCGTCGTTTGGGGCGACCGCATCGATGGTCTTCGCCAGCCGCTGACCGCCGCTCGACGGCCACGCCTCGTCGTGCAACTGCACGTAGTTCACCGCGTGCGTGCCGCTGATGTACGCCCCGCTTCCCACGAGCGCGCTGCGGACGTTGTTCATGTTCGGATCGGCGGCCGCGGCGTCGAAGATCGCCTGGCGGACGTTGTCGCGGAACAGCATCTGGTACTGGGCGTCGAAGCCCGCGCCGTTGGCCGACACCGGCGTGGTGTAGGCGGAGTTGCTGGGCAGCTGCTCGGCGATCGTGAAGCGGTCCGCCCAGCGGTTGGCCTTCTCGGTGTTCAGGCGCTGCATCAGCTGCCAGCCGCTCGTCGCGTGCACGCCCGGCGTCATCGCGCTGGTGGCGTCCATGCGGAAGCCGTCCAGGTGGTACTCGTCGAACCAGGCCTGGGCGCTGTTGGCGTAGTAGTCGGCCACGCCCTGCTTGCCGAACGCGCACTGCGAGCCCCAGCTGGTCTGCACGTCCGGAATCTCGAAGTATTCCTGCGTGCCGTCGTAGTTCCACAGGAAGTTGTCGGTGGGCGACACGTGATTCCAGACGATGTCCATGATCACCGCGATGTGGCTCTGGTGCAGGACGTCGACCAGGTACTTGAAGTCGTCGGGTGTGCCGTACTTGGACTCGAGCGAGAACGCGGAAATCGGGTTGTAGCCCGCGGACCAGTCGCCCGGGAACTCGTTGATCGGGTTGAACATCACGGCGTTCACGCCGAGGTCCTTCAGGTGCCCCACCCGCCCCGCAACGTCGCGGTAGCCCGAAGGCTGCAGCGCGGTGCCGTAGGGGTCGTTCAGCCCGCAGAACGTGCCGACGTGCAGCTGGTAGATGACCAGCGAGTCGAGCGACGGGAACACGTAGCCCGAGTCGCCCCACGTGTAGCGCAGCGGGTTCTCGACGTACGAGTTGTAGTTGTTGCCCGAGTTGAGCTGCCGCGCGCGGGGATCGGTTGCGTAGCCGCCGGGGGCCGCGAAGTAGTACTTGTAGTTGGCGCGGTCGGCGACGCCGCTGGGAACCCGCCCGATGAAGTACTCGCCCACCTTGCTCATCAGGTTGCCCGCCCAGCTGTTCCAGTCACCCTTCACGTTGGCGTAGGTCGCGGCCGGCGCCCACACCTTGAACACCGCGCCACCGCCCGTGACCGGCGTGGAGCCTGCCGGCGCGTGGACGAGCGTGGTGAAGTCGAGCGCGAAACCACCGTCCACGGGCGTCGTGTGGCTCGTCCCCGACACGCTGAGGTAGTCCGTCATCGAGCCGTCGGTGAGCGCCACCCAGTAGCTCTCCGTGGTGGACGCGGTCGCGGGCACCAGCGCCGCCCAGATGTCGTAGGGGCCGCGCACGCCGATCCGGGTCGCGGGCACGTCGGTGATCGAGGCGCCCGCAATCACGTGCACCGACGCCGACGTGAGATCGTTGCGCCATGTCTGCACGCGCACCTGGAACGTCTCGCCCGCGACCGGGCACAGCGGGCGGCGATCCATGGTGGGCGCGTGCGAGACGCCCGCCCACTCGACGTTGTTGTCGGGGGCTGCAGCGCGCGCGGACGCCGCAAGGGGAAGCGCGAGCAGCGCGGCGAGCAGCGTGCGGACGACGCGGAGGCGACGGTACATGAATGGGTCCCCATGGAGGTGAATGACCATCATGAGCATGAGGCACGGGGCCGTCCCGGTCCAGCCCGGAGTCCCGGTCATTCATGAACCGCGGCCTCGCGAATCCTCCGGGTGGGCCCCGCCGCCGGCCCGGCCCGGTGCGGGGTTTCACCCCGTGCGCGACACGGGCCGAATGGTCACTTCGCGGGCCGGAACGACAGCGCCGCCGAGTTCATGCAGTAGCGCAGGCCCGTGGGCGCGGGGCCGTCATCGAACACGTGCCCCAGGTGCCCTCCGCAGCGGGCGCAGCGCACCTCGTTGCGGCTCATGCCCAGCGAGCGGTCGCTGTTCACGAGCACGCGATCCTTCCCGATGGGCTGGGAGAAACTCGGCCAGCCCGTGCCGGAGTCGAACTTCGTGCCGGACGAAAACAGCTCGAGCCCGCAGCCCGCGCAGGCGAACGTGCCCCGGCGGTGTTCGTTCCACCATCGTCCCGTGAAGGCGGTTTCGGTCGCGGCGTGGCGCAGCACCTGGTAGCCCAGGGGCGGCAGGAGCGCCTTCCACTCGGCGTCGGTATGGGTGACCGGCGTGATGGCCTTCCGCACCGGCGGGGTGGCGGCGCTCGCCGCGGTGGCGCCGACCAGCAGCGCGGCCACGAGTACGCTGCGCATGGATTTCATCATGGTTCGTGGCTCCCCGGGGGACGACCACGCCACCCGGTCGAACAGGGATGTCGCCTCCCTGGATGAAGCCGCCAACTACCTGCTGCGCTGGGGCTTCCGCGCCCGGGGATGCCGGGCCGAGGAGAGATAGAGTCTATGCAAACGTCTATCATTGGGGCCCAACTGGCGGAGCCGACGCGGTGGGGCGATCGGGGCGACGCCTCGGAGATCCTCACGGCATCAGCCCGCATAGGTCGTAGACCAACGTGCCCGCGCTCGACTGGAGGTTGAAGCGCGCGACTCGCGAAGCCGGCCCGGTGCCCACGACGAGCTCGTGTCCGGCGAAGAGAAGCCCTCCGCGCTGCGTGTGCCTCAGCAGCAGCGCCCGACGCTGCAGCCGGCGATCGTACACGGTGACACGCATCGACTCGCCCTCGCCCTCGCCTTCCAGCAGCGCGACCAGGCTGCCGTCCGCAGCTATGGCGGCCGCCTCGACGGGATGGTCCAGCACGAGCGGCTCCACAAGGGCGACCGGCCGGATGGGATCGCTGCAGTCGAAGAGCCGCACGGTCGCGCCACCTCTTTCGGTCCTCCTCACGCCGAGGTCCGTACGGCCGTCGGCGGAGACCTGATGCCGGTCATCCCACCATCCGGCGGGCAGCGGCGCTTCCCCGCCGGTATCGAGGAGCACGCGATAGCTGGTGTCGCGTGCCCACGAGAGCAGGATCGACGAGCCGTCCGGCGCGAACTCCAGGTGGTCGATGGTGCCCGGCCGGGCCGGGCCCTCGCGCAGGACATGGCCATTCCGATCGATGACGGACCACCGGTCGGCCGGCCCGCCCGCCAGCAGCACTCGCGTGCTCGCGACGTACTTCGAGCCGTCCCGCGAGAAGGCTCCCCAGATGGCCGGCCACAAGTGGGTGTGGATCGGAGGGTGGTCGCGGGACAGGATGGCGACCTCGCCGCTCGTGTGCACGACACCCCAGGTTCCGTCAGGGGAAACCTCCCACCGCAGGACCTCGCCGGGGATCACCCCTAGATCGACGTAGAAGTCCTGCGTTGGGTCGCATCCGTTCGGCGACGCCCCGGGGCCTACTACGCAGAGAAAGGTCGTGTGGCCGGTCCACGGATCCACAGACGCGAAGCTGTACACCACGAAACCGCCAATGGGGCCCGGAGGGATTCCGCCGTCCGATCCCACCGGGAGTCGAGCGACCTCCATGGTGACCCCGATCCCGGAGGTGTCGTAACTGGTACGTCGCGACGGGCTCTCGGTGACCCGATCGATCGGCAGATCGTGCAGCGGAAACTGGTGCGGTCGGATCGAGTCCGCGAAGGCGTTGGTCACGAGTTGGGGTGTGAGCCTCGTGCTGTCCTGCGTGACGTCGAGCCGCCACACGGGGGCGACCTCGGACGTCTCGGCCGGCGCAATAGCTCGCATCGTCGCGTCATCAGCGGCTGCAGGCGCCGACGCGAAACTCATCACGCTCGCGAAGGCGGCGAGCCGCAGGAGCGCGCCCCGGATGAGGGGCCGGAGCACGGCATGCGCATGTGAGGTCATGGCGAAACGGTCCTTGGCCGGTGGAACGGGTGTCGGGGACATGCCGGAGTGGTCGAGTCTACGCCCATTCCACGCCTCGATCACGGCGGCGCGAATGATCGAGTTCATGCAAGAGTCTATCATTGGCGATCATCTTCCCAGCGGGCGGGGAGGGTGGTCTCCGGTTCGATCTGCGGGCCGGGTGCTGGCCGGCGACTACCCCTCGCAATGTCCCGCTTTGCTAGAAGTGGGACATTTCGACGCCGGGCTCGACGCCCTCCGGGGGCGGCAATGCCGCGGCGGTCGAGCGCCAGCTTGAGAACTCGGGCGCCGGTCGCCTTGGCCTACCGCGCAATTTCGCCTTTCGGACCACCCGCCCGTGACTCCGACGACAGGGTTCTGCCCCCGCGGACACGGCGCTTGGGAGTAAGCTTTCAATACGTACCAAAGGAGTCTTTTGCCGCCGCACACCTTCGAGGGGGCCGCCCATGAAACCGCAACTCCTACTTCGCTCTTTCGCCCGGGTGTGAGCGTGCTCACGCTATCTGATGGTGATGGGATCACGCATTCTGAGGGACGGCGGTGGCGCGAGCTGCGGAGCCTCTGAGGCGGCCGCGCTCGGCAGCAGCGGGGATGGCGAAGGTCTCGAGGTAGAGCTTCTCGTCGA
>CAIXRL010000599.1 GCA_903921835.1 Candidatus Eiseniibacteriota bacterium
AGCGCAGCGTCAGGCGGTTCGACGGCAACGTCCCGGGCAGAATCCCGGGCGTGCCGTTCGCACCCGGCGCGGCCGAGATCGCCCCCTCGCAGCCGGGGGCGCTGGGGCCGCAGTACGGCACATGGGTGAAGCTGCCCGGCTCCACGTTCGCGCCGGCGGGCGCTACGCCCGTGGACGAGATCGGGGACGCCAACATCGCAGCCGGTGGTGTCACCAACCTCCTGTCCGTCACCGTTCCCGATGGCCAGCGATTCCGCATGGCTGGCATCGGGTTCGGCGCGGACGACGAAACCGCGCTCGCGTTCCTGTCCTGGACGATTTTTGCTCCTGACCCGTACCCCGGCTACATCAACAAGGTGAGCAGCGTCGGGAGCATTCGCAACCTGACGGAGATTTACTTCCTCATCGGCTCTAGCGTCACCGTCACCATCCAGGGCGCCGCGGCGCTCACGGCCGCGACCACCTATCGGTACATCTGCCGGGTGCGCGGCTGGTTCTACTCGGAGGACCTGGGCTAATGGCACAGCCTCCTGTTCGTCCTGTCATGGCGCGCGAGCTCACGCGCTCGGTGCCGTTCATCACGCCGCGCACGTTCAACGGCGTGCTCGGGTTCCCGGGCACGGTTTCCGCGGAGTTCGATTGCCTCGAGGGCTTCGCGGACCCCAACCTGTTCAACAACGTGGGCGCCTATCCGGGCACGAACACGCCGAAGATTCATGCGGTCGGTCCGTGGCTGGACGCCGCCCTGTTCTCGGACCAAGCGTGCTTGATCCGCGTGGAGTATTCCGTGGATCGCGGCTGCGCGTACCGCCAGGCGGTTCCGGACACGGCGGTGGCGGCATCCTCGTTCTCCAACCTGTCCGGGCTGCGGATCACGGGGCGGTTCGTAAGAATCAGCCTCATCAACAACAGCGGAGCCGCAAACGCCAATGTTGAGTTCGGCGTCTACATCCGGAGCACGTAACCGTGTCCAGCCAACTCCTGCCCGTCAATCAGATTAACGCCCTGCCGGTGCAGACCATCGCCGGCGTGGTGTCGGGCACTGCCTACACCGTGGGCGGGAAAACCGCGCGCTACTTCTCGCCCGCGGATTTGGGCCTTGACCACCAGAGCTTGCAATCGGTGGCGGTTGGGGCCTCGTTCGTCTGGTACCTGGCCACGCCGTATTTGAACCTGCTGGGCTGTACCCTGCTCAACGTGCTGATGGTCAAGACCTACGCCGCCAACCTGGCGGCCGGGATCGCGCTCGGGGCGTATGCCCAGACGAGGCAGGGCGCGCTCGACACTCCCGGGCCGTTCTACATCACCACCGTGCCGGCGGCCAGCAACGACCTGGCGGCAAAGGTTTCGCTGGGGCCGGCCACGGCATTCCTGGCCGCGGGCGCCAACGGCGACGTGCAGCGGTGGCAAATCACCTATGGCGGTTACACGGCCACCAACACGGGCCAGCAAGGTGTGTTCGGGACAGATACGCGACTCGTGTTCAGCGAGAACAATCTGGCCGCCACAGACCCGTGGAATAGCGCGACTCTGACCGTCTCCGTGTGGGCGTCCTGATGGCCGCCCCCGATAGCTTCGCCGCCTGTCTGGCCAGTAGCTACGGCCTGGGCTCCTACCTGGGGCCGGCGCAAGTCTTGATCGGTACGCTCGCAGCTCTGGCGAACGATGCCGCGGACCTGCCGTCAAAGCCCCGCATGATGCACGTCTCGGTTGCCGGGACGATCAAATACACGGTCAACGGGGTAACGGACACCGATACGTTTGAGGTGGGGTGGCACCCGGTTCGTTTTGATCGGGTGTGGGCTACTGCCCTGGGCGCCACCGGGAGGCTGTGGGCCTAGCATGTCCAGCCAACTCTTGCCGGTAAATCAGATTAACGCGCTGCCCGTGCAAACGATTTCGGCGGCCGTGGACGGCCAGGTGTTCACGGTCGGCGGCCGGGTCACCAAGTATTTCAATCCGGGACAGCTGTTCAATCTGCAGCTCATGCAGTCCATCCACCTGCCGGGGCTGGTTGACCCGTGGTGGTATTTCGTGACGCCGTACCTGAACCTGCTGGGCTGCTACATGTTTGCTTTCGAGCTCACCCAGAAGGCCGGTCCGCACAAGGCGGCGCCGTTCCCGCAGATGTCGCTGTGGATGCAGCGCCGGCTGGGCCCTACGGATGCGCCGCCGCTCATCGTTCAGGACTCCGCCAACACGCCGCAGCCCACGATTTCCGGAATGGTGGAGCTCAACAGTGCGCTGACCGGGTTCCTGGCTTCCAACGCGCAGGGCGAAGTACAGCGGTGGATGTTCACCACCGGCGGCGACGTCAACGCAAACGGCCAGCAACTCGCGCTCGGATTCGACCAGCGGTTTGTCATCATGATTTCCACGGGCACGGGGACATCCGCCACCCGTCCCACGGACGACAACCTCTACTCCGCCTCGCTCTGGGCAACGTGATCCCGGCCGCGCTTGCCAGCTCAATCGTGCGCCCGTTCTACAACCGGGGCGCGAGCGGTCCGGCGCCCATCACGTTCACGCCGCTGGGCAAGAACGTGCAGTCTGGCACCCCGCTGATGTCGCTCACCATCAACGGCATTTCGGTGTCGGCCGGCGAGACGCTGTTCGCCGGCATCGTGTACACGCCGACCATCAATGTTTCGATGGTGGTGGATGTGGGCGGCGCCGGCCTCGCTGTGTCCACCCTCCAGCTCAATTTCGGCACGGCGCGGCGGCTGGTACTGTGCTACATCACCGCCGCACAGGCGCCCTACTCCGGCAACCTCGTGTTTGATTTCAGCTCGGGCATCGGGTTCCCCACCGAAGCGTCCGCGGTCGTCTCCAAGGTGTCGCAGCTCAAGCTGGCGGCCCCTATCGACAAGTCGAAAACGGCCTCCGGCGCGATTAGCGGGACGCAGGATTCGGGGCTGACCGCGGCCACCACCCAGGCCACCGAGTTCATCTATGGCCTCATCGGCACCATGGGCGTCGGCGGCGACACCGTTGGCAACTGGCAAGCCGGGATGGCCGCCGGCCAGAGCATCGGCGGCCCGCTCACGGCGATCAAAGAAGGATGGCAGGCCGTTAGCTCTATCGGCACCTACCGGGCAGAAGTCACCGGCGCGACTCCGCGCGTGTGGGGTGCGCGGTGCGACACGTTCAAGGGGGTATGAGATGCAGCTGGAAGATGGCACCGTTGCGGAGGTGACGGACCTTAAGCTCGACGGCGACACCATCACGGTCGAGCTCACCGTCGCCTGGCCTAAAGGCCCCAAGGCTAAGGCCCAGGTTACGCTCACGCCGAGCATGTCCGTGCAGGCGCTGACGCTGGTGGCTCCCGGGCTCGCCGAGGGCCGGTCAGACCTGCCGGCTCCCAACGTAGTGAGCAAGGTCTGACGCAGATTCGCGCTTGACACGCATTCGCGGCCGGGGTTAGTGTCTCCGCATGGCACGTCCCCGGCTCGAGAGCGTCAAGATGCTCCGCAATCACGGCGCCCGCGTGGTGTACAAGACCTCGACGCGGCGAACCGAGCGTTATGTTGGCCCGGACGGGTGGCTCACCGTGGCGGAGGCCTCGCGGCTGATCGGAGTGCACCGCCGCCAGCTCTACCGCATGGGCGTGGCGGGTTTGCCGATCGAGGCGGACGGGCGGGTGGCCATGGCCATCGTGCGGGCGCTGGCTGCGATGCCGAGCGGGGTGCGTGGAAGCGTGCAGAGCGTGAGGGCGGCGGCGGTGCCGCCGCGGCGCAAACACCGAAAGGCCAGGAGTTAGACTATGGCGACTAGTGCCGATATGTATCTAGCCGTGGCGAGCGCGCAGCGGGAGGACGCGCTGGCGCACGCGACCGGGGGCACCGATAAGACCGGTGGCCTGGTCGCCATGGCCATCCTGGACACCCTGCTCGCGCAGGCCTACATCATGCGCTCCAACTCCGCGCGCTCGCATCGCGCACTGTCCCGGCTGGAGGACTTCCTCGAGCACGCACTACCGGGCGTGGTGGCTGCGGTGCAACCCCCGAGCCCCGTGGCCACCGACGAAGTTGGGTTCCTGATCCCGGCCGCCTCGCTGGACGAGCTCATCGGCGCGGCATCGCAGGCGATCGTCTGCCTGGACCCCGAACACCCTGCGCGCGTGCGCCTCGCCGCGGCCCTGAAAGACCCCGGGCTGGGCTTCACGGTGACCGG
>CAIXRL010000600.1 GCA_903921835.1 Candidatus Eiseniibacteriota bacterium
ACACGATGAGGACAGCGGCCGGTCGAGCTTCGCAGCGGATGACGCGCAGATCGCGCTCGCAGGCGGCGGGCTCATGAATGATCCGGGCTAGCGCGGCAGCGTGAAGCTGTGCGGCACGAGGTAGACGAGGAACATGATCACCGCCGCGCCGAGCACCACGGCGCGCGGGTTCTTCAGCTTGAAGACCGCCACCGTGGCGACAAGCCAGCCGACGAACGCGAGCAGCGTCTTGTTGTCGGTGGCGTCGTTGCCGAGCGGGAAGCCGCCCCAGGGCTGGCCGAACGCGTAGCCCGACACGAGCCAGCCGAGCGGAAAGCCGCCGATGAAGAGCGCCGACAGCGTGCGTAGCGTGAGGAAGCGCAGCTTCGGCTCGCGCCGGAAGCACTCGAGCGCCGCGCGCACGGACAGGAGCAGCGCGCCCATCATGGCGAGGATGTGCGGGATCAGCACCCACGGCGGCACGTCGGAGCGAAAGCGCAGCGTCGCCTGCCCCGAGGCCGGGAGCGTCGTCGTCGCGCCGCTGCCATCGCTCAGCACCGCACGGTAGTCCACCTTCTGCCCGGGTCCGTGGTGGGGAATGGCCGCCACGAGCACCGGCCGTGAAGAGAGCGATGCCAGCGGTACCACCGTCCACACTTCCGTGGCAGCCGGCGTCAGGACGTGCTCGCGCCATTCCAGCGTGCCGCTCATGCCGGGTCGCGCCGGCACTTCCACGATGTGATCGCCGGCGCCCGCGTGCGTGCGCTCCAGCCGGTACGCGAAGCGCGACGCGCCCACGGTCGCCTTGCCGGAGATCGGGTACGTGGGGCCGCTGACGCGCTGCCAGGCGCCCATGACGAGCGTGATGACGACCGCGACGGCCCAGAGCCAGACGTTGGTGCGCATGCAGGAATCCTCGGGATGGAGGGAAGTGTCTGCGGTTGCCCGTCCGGGAGTTTGTAACGGACCTTGGCGCGCAGGTCCACCCGCGGATCCCTCGGCGCCGGGCCTAGCCCGGCCCTTGCATCGGGCCCGCGCCTTCGCGCAGACTGGAACCGGGTTGCCCCGCGAGACGCATCACACGGCACACGCGTTGCGCGTTCCCTCGTGGCGCCGCGCGGCGTGCGAAAGCGTCCGATGAGCCCCGACTGGCGCGCCGGAGTCTTCAACTCTCGCTGGAGGAGTCGCACGCATGTCCAAGCAGTACAATGCGTTTTGCTCATCGCGTCGCACCTTCGCCCTGCTCGCCGGCATCCTGATCGCCGCGGTGTTCAGCTGGGTCCCGGCGGAGCGGCTCGGGGCTTCGACAACGCCGATCAAGCGTCCCGACCAGATCGTGATCCTGTCGACCACGGACGTGAAGGGCAAGACCAGTCCGTGCGGCTGCCACATCCCCAAGGGCGGGTTCTCGCGGCGCGCCGCGTTCGCCGACAGCCTGCGCTCGGAGTACGCGCAAATGGTGATCGTGGATTGCGGCGGCTGGTTCCCCGAGGGCGACGAGGAGTACATGGAGGTCGCCGCCTTCCAGGCCGACGAACTGGCGCGTTCGGGCGCCGACGCGGTCGGCATCGGTTCGCGCGAGCTGCGCTACGGGCTCGGCTTCCTGCGCGCGGTGCTCGCGCACAGCCACGCGCCGGCCGTGAGCGCGAACCTGGTCGATCGCACGACCGGCAGGCTGGTGCTGCCGCCCTATCGGATCGTCAAGGCCGGCGGAGTCACCGTCGGCATCTTCTCGTTGCTGTCCGAGCACATGGACCGTGGCCCCGCTCGCGACTCGCTCACCATCACGGACCCGCTGGACGCGGCACACCGGGCCGTCGGGGAAATGCGCGCGAGGGGCGCCACCGTGATCGTGCTGCTCGCCAACACGGGCAAGGTGGACGCCGAGGACCTGGTCACGTCGATCGACGGCGTGGATGCGCTCGTCGCCGGCTGGAACGTGCCGCTGCTGCAGCGCGGCCGCACGGTGAAGGGGACGGTGACCAACTACGGCGGCGAGCAGGGGTACTACGTCGGCGTCACGCACCTCGTGCTCGGGCCCGACCTGCGCGTGACGAGCGGTGACAACATGACCTATGTCCTCGGCCCCGAGATCCCGGAGAAGACCGAGGTGCTCGCGCGCGTGAAGGCGTTCGAGGACGCGTTCGACGATCACCAGCGGGAACGCCAGAAGGAGCGCGCGGCCGCGGCCGCTGCGGCCGCGGGCGAGACGAACGAGACGCCGTCGCACTACGTCGGCGCCGAAGTCTGCGGTCGTTGCCACGCGAAGCAGTACGCGCAGTGGCAGGGCACGGCGCACGCGCGGTCCTGGCGCTCGCTCGTGGACCAGAAGAAGGAGTCCCTGCCCGAGTGCCTCACCTGCCACGTCACCGGCTACCAGAAGCCGGGCGGGTTCGCCACGGCGGCCGATGCCGGCAGGCTCGGAGGTGTGCAGTGCGAGAGCTGCCACGGCATGGGCACGGAGCACGACTCGTGGCCGGCGCGCAACACGGTGGTGGCCGAGGCGACCTGCCGCGGCTGCCATGACGAGGCGAACAGCCCGGAGTTCAAGTTCGACGTCTTCCGGCCGCACGTCCTGCACGAGACGCCGGCCGTGCTGCCGCCGCTGCCGGCGCGGGCGAAGTCGCCGACGATCCCGGGCGCGAACCATTGACACGAACCATTGACCGCGGACCCGGTCCGCGACGATCGGCTGGACCAGGACCAATGTCATACGCTGCGGTGATCGTGCTTGGACTGCTCGTCGTGCTGCGCGCGCTCATGACCTTCGCGCCGTCCTCCTGGCTCTGGGGTTTGGATACACTGGCCGGCGCGCCGCTCCCGACCAGGTGGATCGGGCTCTTGCTTGCGCTCCTCGGCGCTCTCGCCGTGCTGCCGACCCCCGTCGTTCACGACCGGCCTGTGCGCCGCAGGAAACGCGAGGGCGTCGGCGCCCGTTCCCGCGGGGGGCCTGCGCCGCGAGTGCTGCTCTGGGTCGGGGCAGGTCTCGCGTTCCTTCTCGTCGTGTTCCTGCCCTGCGAGCACCTGCTCCTCGGTGACTCGCAGACCTACGTCTCGGGTCTCGGGCGCGGCGTGCACGTCGGCGGGGCCGCCCATCGCGAGCCGCTGCCGCAGGCGGCCCTGAGCGCCGTGCACGCGCTGGTGGGAGGCCCCCCGCGCTGCGCGCCTTCACCATGGCGGGCCGGCTTCTGGCGGCGCTGGCACTTCTGCTCGCTGCCCTCATCGCGATGCGCCTGGGCTCGGATCCGAACGCGCGCCTGGTGGTCTGCTCCGCGATCGTTCTCGGCGGCGGGTTGCAGATCTTCGCGCGCTACGCGGAGTACTACGCCTTCCCGTTCGCCGCGGGGCTCCTGCTCGTCTGGTCCGCACTTCGCTGGCTCGACCGCGGAGGGCCGCTCCTGGCGGTGACGGTGAGCTATGTCGTGGCGGGTCTCTGCCACGCGGTGTTCCTGTTCGTCGCGCCGGCGATGTTCTACCTCGCGTGGCTGGCGTGGACGCGGGGCGAACGACGGTCGCTGCTGCTGGCGCTGGTGGGTGCGCCCGTGGTCGGGGTCGGACTCCTGATGCTGTTCCACTATCCGTTCGGTGAGATCCTGAAGGAGTCCACGCGCAGCGGCATGTTCCTGCCACCGCTCGGCACGTGGACCGAACGCACGGCCTACTCCGCGTTCGCGCCCGCCCACCTTGCCGAGTTGCTGGACCTGGTGCTCCTGATTTCACCGTCGCTGCTTGTGCTCGTGCCGTTCGCCATGTGCGTCAAGGGCCGCTGGAGCGAGACGCAGCGGTTCGCGGCGCTGCTCGCCCCGGGTCCGCTGTTCTTCGTGTTCTTCGCCCACGCCGAGTTGGGCACGGTGCGGGACTGGGATTTCTACGTCGTCCCGATCACGCTGATCACCCTCGCGGTCGCGGTGCGGGTGGTCACGCCGGCGGCCGTGCCCATCGCCGCGCCGGATCCGGGGCAGCTTGCCACCCCCGATCCGCTCCCAGGCAGGCTCGGGCTCGCGCTGCTCGTGACCGGCCTGGTGACCGCGGGCGCCTGGATGCAGTCGAACCACGATCCGCCGCAGGCGCGCGCCAGGCTCGAACGCACGGGCGGGAACCCGGCACTCTACGGGCCGATGAGTCGCGGGGAACTCTGGCGTTACCTGTCGGCGGCCTGCGTCGACGGTGGCGACGTGGCGGGCGCGGTCCGAAACTGCGTGCACGCGATCGAATCCGAGCCGGACGACCGGCAGAACTACCGCTTCCTCGCCTCGATCCGCATGGACGAAGCACGAGCCTCGGGTCGTGACGCCGACTCGGCCGTGAGGCAGTGCATCCGCGATCTCGCTGGCCGGAAGCACCGCGAGGAGTGTCTCTACAGCGGCGTTGCCCTGGCCACCTCCATGGCCGGACGTGGAGACCTGGCGTTGTGGGCCGCGCACAAGGCGGTTGCCGAGGATTCCCGGAGTGTGGAGGCGGCGGCAATGCTGGGGGACGTCCTGCGTCGCTCAGGACGTTTCGTGGAAGCGCATCAGGCCTACGAGTCCGCGCTCGCTCTCAACCCCGACATCCCGCGTGCGAGGGTCGGACTGGCGGCGCTGGCCGGCGTGGCGGGGGACGCGGTTGCGTTGCGTGCGCTCGCGGCGGAGGCGCTGAAGCGGACGCCCTGGTCGCCGCTGGCGCAGGAGTTCCAGCGGGCCATCGACACGGGCGTGCGTGGCGCCGAGGCCTTCCAGAACTTCCTCCACTTTTGCTGACGTCGTCCGCCCCGTGCGAAAGAACCCGGGCGCGAGGCGGTCACCGCGTCTCGCACCCGGGCCCTTCGTTCACCGCAGGACCGCACCGCGGGCTCATGAATCGTCCGCGCTACAGATCCGCCATCCGCTTCTCCACCTCGCGGGTCGCCGCGACGATGCCCGCGTCGTAGCCCGCGACCGTTTCCGCCA
>CAIXRL010000601.1 GCA_903921835.1 Candidatus Eiseniibacteriota bacterium
CCGCAAGAAGATCGGCCGGCCGGACCCACCTTCGGTGGGTACCCCGGAACCGTGTTGTCAACACGATGAGGACAGCGGCCGGTCGAGCTTCGCAGCGGATGACGCGCAGATCGCGCTCGCAGGCGGCGGGCTCATGAATGATCCGGGCTAGCCCTCCTCGCCCTCGGGCGGCGCAAGCGCGGTGTCGCGGCGGGCGGGGTCGGCGAGGAACGGCCCGAGATCGAACGACGGCAGGCGCACGCGTCCCCTGCGCCCGGTCGCCTGTGCGGCCAGCCCCGCGCGCAGCGTGCGCTCCACGATCTCGGTGAGCGTGCGGCCCTCGGCGGCGGCGCGCTTGCGCAGCTCGGTGTGCAGCGACGTGTCGAGAAGCAGTGTGGTGCGTTTCATATGTAAAAGCATAGCAAATGGACGCGACCTTGCGCCATCGACGTTTTCGAGTTGAGTTCGCCCGCGTGGTTCCGGCAGAATGCCGGGCGTTCGTTCCCTCGCGGTATCGTCCCACTTTCGACAGGAGCCCAGATGGCGACTCGCAAGTCCACCGGCGCCGCCGGCGTCCAGCCCGCGCCCACGCCCGGTCACGTGAAGGACATCAAGCTCGCGCGCGACGGCAAGGCCCGCATCGAATGGGCCGAGCGTAACATGCCCGTCCTGCGCGCGATCCGTGCCCGCTTCGCCAAGGAGAAGCCGCTCAGGAAGCTGCGCATCGCCGCGTGCCTGCACGTGACCACCGAGACGGCGAACCTCATGCGCACGCTGCAGGCCGGCGGTGCCGAGGTGTTCCTGTGCGGCTCGAACCCGCTCAGCACGCAGGATGACGTGGCCGCGGCGCTGGTCGGTGTCTACGGCATCCCGACGTTCGCGATCAAGGGCGAGGACCACAAGACCTACTACTCGCACATCGTGTCCTGCATCGAGGCCAGCCCGACGATCACGATGGACGACGGCTGCGACCTGGTCACGGTCATGCACACCAAGATGACCAGGTACCTCAAGAACGTCGTCGCCGGCACCGAGGAGACGTCCACGGGCGTCACCCGCCTGCGCGCCATGGCGGCCGACAAGAAGCTCAAGTTCCCGGTCATCGCCATCAACGACGCCGACACCAAGCACCTGTTCGACAACCGCTACGGCACCGGCCAGAGTTCGCTCGACGGCGTGCTGCGCGCCACGAACATGCTGATCGCGGGCTCGACGGTGGTCATCGCCGGCTACGGCTGGTGCGGCCGCGGCCTCGCGGTGCGCGCCAAGGGCATGGGCGCCACGGTGATGGTGACCGAGGTGAACCCGCTGCGCGCGCTGGAAGCGCAGATGGACGGCTACATCGCCTGCTCGATGGAGGAGGCCGCGCCCAGGGGCGATCTCTTCATCACCGTGACCGGCAACAAGTCGGTGATCCGCCAGGAGCACTTCGCGGCCATGAAGGACGGCGCGATCGTGTGCAACAGCGGACACTTCAACGTCGAACTCGACATCCCGGCGCTGGAGCGCCTGGCCGTTTCCAAGAAGGTGGCCCGTCCGTTCGTGGAGGAGTACCGGCTCAAGGGCGGCAAGCGCGTGTTCCTGCTGGGCGAGGGCCGTCTGATCAATCTGGCGGCCGCCGAAGGCCACCCGGCGATGGTGATGGACATGTCCTTCGCCAACCAGGCCCTGAGCGTCGAGTTCCTCGCGAAGAAGGCGGGCAAGCTCGACAAGCAGGTGTACGTGGTGCCGGAAGACATCGACAAGGAAGTCGCCCGCCTCAAGCTGAATAGCATGGGCATCGAGATCGACACGCTCACGCCCGAGCAGGTGAAGTACCTCGGCACGTGGAGCGAGGGCACGTAGTTTCGTTTCGGTGACGTCACGCGACGCCCCGGCGGCTCACGCTGCCGGGGTGTTTGCGTGCGCGCCGCGCGGGACCGTAGCCTGCCCGTATGTTCTCGCGACGCATCCCGGAGGCGCTCGAGCCCAACGCCTGGTCCGTGCGCCTGGCGGCGCTGCACGCCGCCGGCGCGCTCGTGGCCGACCTCACCGACTCGAACCCGACCCGCACGGGTCTGTCGCCTCTCGCCGAGGCCGCAGGAGTACTGGCCGCGGCGCCCGCGCTGCCCTACGACCCGGCGCCGCTCGGGCTGCTCCCGGCGCGCGCGGCGGTGGCCGCGAGCCTGACCGCTCCGGGTATTGAAGTCTCGCCCGAGCAGATCGTGCTGACCCCAAGCACCAGTGAAGCTTACTCCCAGCTGTTCCGGCTGCTCGCCGACCCGGGGGAGCACGTGCTGGCGCCCGCCCCGAGCTACCCGCTGTGCGAGCCGATCGCACGCGCCGAGGGCGTTCGCGTGGCGCACTACGCGCTGGCGTTCGACGGCCGCTGGCACCTGGACCGCGGCGCGCTGGAGGCCGTGGCTCCCGGTGCGCGCGCACTGGTGCTGGTGGAGCCGAACCACCCCACGGGCTCGTGCCTCGACGCGGAGGATCGCGCGTTCGTCGAGGAACTCGCCGCGCGGCACCGCATGGCGCTGGTGGTGGACGCCGTGTTCGCCGACTTCGCGCGCGATCCCGCGCGGCCGCTGCCCTCGTGGCTGGGAGAGCGCCGGGCGCTCACGTTCGTGCTGGGTGGGCTGTCCAAGCGCTGCGGGCTGCCACATCTCAAGCTGGGATGGATCGTGGTCGCAGGCCCCGAGCACGAACGGCGCGGGGCCCTCGCGGGGCTCGAGTGGCTGGGCGATCTCTTCCTGGGAGTCGCCTCGCCGGTGCAGCAGGCGCTGCCGGATCTGCTCGAACTCCGCAACGGCTTCGCCGCGCGCGTCACCGAACGCGTGGCGACCAACCTCGTCGCGCTCGCGCGGCTCGTGGCCGCGCGCCCCGAGTGCACGGCGCTGCCCGCCGACGGTGGCTGGAGCGCCGTGCTGCGCGTGCCCGCGACGCGCACGGACGAGGCGTGGGCGCTGGCGCTGCTCGAGCGCGGCGTCGCGGTCCACCCGGGGCACTTCTACGACTTTGCCGCGGGCGAGCACCTGGTGGTGAGCCTGATCGTGGAGAGCGCGACGTTCGCCGCGGGGCTCGAGGCGATCGCGGCGGAGCTGCGCGCCGGCTGAGAAGCCGCCCGCCGCGCCGCGCGACGTCGGCGCGTGGCGCGTGGTGTTGCCTTCGCTCACCGCTTCGCGGCGGTGCGCGCGCGCAGGACGTGGCGCAGGAGCAGCATTTGCCCGTAATGGCCGGCCTGGTGCTCGAGCACGTGGTAGAGAATCCAGCGCGTGTTCATGACCTGGCTGTCGCCGTTCCAGCGCAGGCGCGCCCTGCCTCGGCTCAGGTCCGCGGGGCTCATGCGCGCGAGCGCGCGCCGCGTGAAGCGCCGCGCGCGGTCGTGAAGCCGCCGGTAGCCGGCCAGCGTCCAGCCGCGCAGGTTCGCGGGCGGGAGGCCCGTCGCGGGCAGCGGCATGCCGTCGTCGTCCGGGCCGATGCCGAGCGCCCTGCGGACCGCTTCCTCGCCCGTGCCGGTGGTCGCGGTGAGCAGCCAGTGGACCTCGGCGAGCGCGCAGTGGATGAGCAGCATGCCGATCGTGTTGGCGCCGGGGCACAACTGGAATGCGAGCTCGGCGCTCGTGAGGCCGCGCAGGTCGGGGAACATCCGCGCGCTCAGCTCGTCGAGCTGAGCGAGGAACGAACCCGCCTCGGCGCAGCGCATGCCTTTCGCGGGAGCGAGGACGCGCGAAGCAAGGGCGGGGGCCATGAGGGTCTCTCCGGAGGATGCGCGCCTCGCCCGGGCAGACACTCCGCCCAGCACGGCGCGCGAGCAGGGGACCCGACGGTGCGGGGCCCGTCAAGTACGGCCATCCGAAATCGTGACGGTGCTGGCGTGCGCGCAGCGCGTGAGGACCACGCGCGCAACCGGGCGTTCTGCAACCGCCGGCGCCGCGGGGGTTCCGCCTCGCCGCGTGACGCACGCGAGCGCTGCGGGGCCGTCCCGGGCGCGCTCGACGCTGTTCCGCTTGCCTGCTTCCCGGGGATCAGGCGCGGGGGAATGTCCGCGAGGGCTGCCCACGCGGCGGGCGCGCGAGCGGCGTCCGGGGCGCGAGCAGACGAAAGTCGTGTCCGCTCCGGTCCGATAACCGGGGTGCCATACCCCCTGGCGTGTCGTCTACCCGGAGGCCCTCACGTGTCCCGAAGGATGATGCCCTGGCTCGTCACCGCCGCGCTCACTGCCGCGCTCGCCATGGTCCTCCATGCGGGCGTGCACGGCGCGCGCTCCGCACCGCGTGGCGGGCAGTGGGACCGGCGCTGGCCCGCGCTCGCGCGTTCGGGGCCGCGCTGGCGCGAGGGCGCCGAGTTCGTGATGCTGGCGCGCGAGGGTCTTCTGGAGGGCGTGAGCGCCTCGCGCGAGCGCTGGTTGCTCCTGCGGCGGGACAGCATTGGCGGCGACTTCGAGGTCCAGCGCCCGGACCAGGCCGCGCGCGTGTGCTGGCTGCCGTTCCATCCGGCGGTGCCCGGCCTCCCGCTGCGTTCCCGCCGGTCGCCGGGTGTCCACCCCTACGCGTGCGGGCTCGTGGCGGTGACCGTTCCCGCAGGCCGGTTCCGCTGCGGTCGCACGTGGCGCAACATCGAGGCGCGCGACGGCGTCGTGATGCGGGTGGACGAGTGGTGGGCGCCAGGCGTACCGGTTCCGGTGCAGCGCTGGACCCGGTGGGAGGGCGACGCGGACGCGCTCGCCGTGCCGCCGCGCCGCGTGGCGGACATGCTCGTGGGCACCGAGTGGGCGGTGCTCGAGCGCATCCGGCAGCCGTAGAGCGGACCCTTCGGCGCGCCGTCCGTGGCGCGGGTGATCCTCAGTTCCCGCGCGCGGACGATCCGCGAGGCAGGGGCGCGAACTCGACGCCGCGCACGACGAAGGCCCCGGCGGAGTGTTCCGCCGGGGCCTTCGCCCTGAAGCGTGCGCGCGTCAGGCCTTCGACGTGATTCGCATGCCGTAGAACGAGCGGTAAATGAAGAACAGCGCGACCAGCATGAACACGGCCGACACCGGGACGCGGATCCCGGGGTTCGCCACCGCCATCTCGACGGCGAGCAGGCCGAACAGCGTCGTGAACTTGATGATCGGGTTGAGCGCGACCGAGGAGGTGTCCTTGTACGGATCGCCGACCGTGTCGCCCACGACCGTGGCCGCGTGCAGCTCGGTGCCCTTGGCGTTCATCTCGACCTCGACCACCTTCTTGGCGTTGTCCCACGCGCCGCCGGCGTTCGCCATGTACACGGCCTGGAACAGGCCGACCACCGCGATGCTCACCAGGTAGGCGATGAAGAACACCTCGTTGAAGAACGCGTAGGCGATCGTCAGCGAGAAGATGACCACGAAGATGTTGAACATGCCGGCCTGCGCGTACTGCGTGCAGATGCGCACGACGGTCTTCGAGGACTCGATGTCGGCGGCCTCGGCCGAGTCCAGCTTGATGTTCCGCTTGATGTACTCGACCGCGCGGTAGGCGCCGGTGGTCACGGCCTGCATCGAGGCGCCCGTGAACCAGTAGACCGTGCCGCCGCCCATGAGCAGCCCGAGGATCACGTACGGGTCGAGCAGGTCGAGCTTGAAGACCTGGTGCCCCGTGGCGTCCACGCCGTAGTGCTTCTGCAGCGTGAGGATGATCGAGAACAGCATCGTCGTGGCGCCGGCCACTGCGGTGGCGATGAGCACGGGTTTGGCGGTCGCCTTGAACGTGTTGCCCGCCCCGTCGTTGTCCTCGAGGTAGTGCTTGCCCTTCTCGAAGTCGGGCTTGAAGCCGAACTGCTTCTCGATCTCCTGCGCCACACCGGGCGTGGTCTCGACCTGCGAGAGCTCGAAGATGGACTGGGCGTTGTCGGTCACGGGACCGTAGGAGTCCACGGCGATCGTGACCGGTCCCATGCCCAGCAGGCCGAACGCCACCAGGCCGAACGCGAAGACCGAGCCGTAGGGCATGGCCGGGTTGAGGTAGGCGTTGATCGGGCCGGAGAAGTGGTACGACAGGAACAGCAGCACGGCCAGGATCAGCGCCTTCCAGAACACCGAGAAGTTGCCGGCCACGAGCCCGGACAGGATGTTCAGCGAGGCGCCGCCTTCCTTGGACGCCGCGACGATCTCCTTCACGTGCCGCGAGTGCGAGCTGGTGAACACCTTGGTGAACTCGGGGATCAGCGCCGCCGCGATGGTGCCGCACGAGATGATGATCGAGAGCGTGGACCACAGGCTGCCGAACTGTTCCACGGGCAGCAGGAACCTCGAGGCGGCGAACGTCACGCCGATCGACAGCAGCGAGCAGACCCAGACGAGGCTGGTGAGCGGCGCCTCGAAGTCGATCTTGTCCTTGCCGATGTTCCGGGCTCGGGCGAACACGCCGTTGGCGACGTACGACAGGATCGAGGTGAGGATCATGAGCACGCGCATCACGAAGATCCACACCAGGAACGTGGCCTTGTGCTCGGGGAGCACGGCCAGCGCGATGAACGAGATGAGCGCCACGCCGGTCACGCCGTAGGTCTCGAAGCCGTCGGCGGTCGGTCCGACCGAGTCGCCCGCATTGTCGCCGGTGCAGTCGGCGATCACGCCCGGGTTGCGCGGGTCGTCCTCCTTGATCTTGAACACGACCTTCATCAGGTCGGAGCCGATGTCGGCGATCTTGGTGAAGATACCGCCGGCGATGCGGAGCGCCGAGGCGCCCAGCGATTCGCCGATCGCGAAGCCCAGGAAGCACGCACCCGCATTCTCGGGGGCGATGAACCGCAGGATCGCGAGCATCATGAGCAGCTCGACGCAGATCAGCATGACGCCGATGCTCATCCCGGACTGCAACGGGATCTCGTACACCGGCAGCGGCTTGCCCTTGAGCGAGGCGAACGCCGCCCGGCTGTTGGCGAACGTGTTCATGCGGATGCCGAACCACGCGACGCTGTACGAGCCGAGGATGCCGAGCACGGAGAACGCCAGGATGGTCGCCACGCGACCGGCGGGGAAGGGCTCGCCGGGCTGGCGCTGCAGGAAGCCGAAGTAGTAGACGATGCAGGCGCCGATGAAGATCTCGAGCACGATCAGCAGCTGCCCCTGCTTGAGCAGGTACGCCTTGCAGGTCTCGTAGATCGTGTGCGAAACGTCGAGCATGGCCTTGTGGGCCGGCATGTTCTTCACCTGGAAGAACATGGTCATGCCGAACACGATGCCCAGCACGCAGATGCCCATGCCAAAGACGAGCATCTGCTGCTGGTCGGCGTTGAGCTGTGGGAGTTTCAGGTCCAGCTCGCTGGCAAAGCAGAGCGCCGGCAGCAGCACGCTCGCGAGCAGCGCGAACAGGCCGGCCATCGAGAATTTCCGTAGGACGGCGCCCGTGGTTCGGGACAGCTTCATCGGGTGCTCCTCGTGTGGGGTCAGGCGACCGGCCGGACGGCCGGAGTACCCCGACGAACCGGGCAACCGCAAGGGAGGCAGATAGGGAGCGGCCCGGTCGGCGGGAACGAAAGCTGATCTCCCGACAGCAATGGGTCCATCGGAAGGCGCGCCAGAATATACGAATCGTCAGGAATGAAACAAGGACTTGACGCACCCCGGGGTGGGCGCCTCCGGGGCCGGGCCCCGACGCGCGTGCGAGTGCGGGCGTCGAGCGCGCCCGACGGGATCAATCCGCGACGACGAGTTTGCGCACCACGGCGTGCCCGCCCAGCTCGAGCCGCGCGAAGTAGAGCCCCGCGGAAACGCGGGCGCCGCCCGCTCCGCGGAGGTCCCACGCGAGCGTGTGCTCGCCGGGCCCCGCGCCGGCCGCCAGCGTGGTCACTCGCCGCCCATCCACCGCGTAGACCGCGAGACTCGCATCGCCAGGTCCCTCCGGAACACCGAACGCGAAGCGCGCCTCCGAGCGCACCGGCGTCGAGAGCACCGCCAGCGACAGGGTCGCGCTCGTCGCGGGCGCCACGCCCGATGCCGGCGCGACCACGGTGAGCGACCCGTTCACCACGGCCACGGCGGGCGTGCCGTTGTTGAACGTGATGTGCTGGAACGTGAGCGGCATCACCGTGCCCAATGCGACGCCCGGGTTCAGGCGCACCTTGACGGTGTTGAGCAGCGTGCCCGGGAGCGTCAGTTCGGTTCCGCCCGCGGCCGCCTCGGCGACGAAGCTGCTCGTGCCGTTGGCGAACGGCGGTCCCCACATCTGGATCGTGCCGTCGGTCCCGGCCTGCGACGCCATGGCGACGGCCGGATCGAGCGTCAGGCGGAAATCCACCGAGAGCACGCCCAGCCCCGCCAGCGCGGGCGAGGTCGTGATCGGTACCGAGACCAGTGTTCCGGGCGCGCCCGAAACCGCGGGCAGGCTCACCGTGACGATTGTCGCCGCGCAGGGCGTGGCCGCGGCAAGTACCAGCGCGAGCGCAAGACCGGAACGGAGCGAAGTGCGGCGCATGCGGAACCCCCCGGGAGGAATGAGCAGGAACGCGCGCATGATAGCACCGGCCCGAACGGGTGCGCATGAGTCAACTGCCCGGAAGAAACCGCTCAGGCCCTGCGGGCCATTCTGCCCGCAGGGACGATCCCGAGCACGAAGCCGAGCAGGGCCAGCGCGGCGCCGGCCCATGCGAACGGGAGGGCCGGGCGCAGCCGCAGGTCGACGGTGGCGATGCGCGTGACGTTGCCATCGGACAGCTGCGGCAGTATCAGCCCGACGCGGCCGTGATCGGCGTCGATCCCCGCAACGGCGATCGGACCGAACCCACCCGCCTCAGCGGCGAACGGGACCTCGCCGTGCTGCGTGGCGAACACGCCGGGCGAGACCGTCTGCCGGCCGGCGGGCGTGGTCACGTCGAGGTCGGCGTACATGCGGATCGAGTCGCCCTTCACGAAGCGGAACCCCACCAGCGCGATGGACGTGCTTCCCGCACGCAGGGGCTTGGTCCTGTCCAGCCACTGGACCTCGTGCGCCCGGGCACGGTGTTCCTCGAGCTGGATCGGGACCACGATCGGCCCCGAAAACAGGCCGGCATCGGCCACCGACAGGACCTCGCTGCCGGTCGCACCCCGCAGCTGCGGGCGGAGCTGCAGCGAGTCCTGTTTGCCGAAGAGCACGACGTGCAGCACGCGCAACGTGGGGCTCGGCGCATCGACGCGCGCGAGGTACAGGCGCCGGCCCAGCGTGTCCACGGCCGCGCCCTCGGCCACGGACATGGCGCCGGTCCGCGCGCCGTGCAGCGAGAGCATCCCGGCGGCGACGAACACGCCGACGCCGAGCGCGAGCAGCATCGCTGCCGGGGCTCCGGGCCGGCGCGCCGCGCGGAAGGCGAGCGAGATCGCGGTGGCGATGACGAAGCCGCCGAGGGCGATGCCGACGAACCCGAGCGGCAGGTGCAGGCCTTCGAAGTAGGCGACCGCGCCGAGCAGTCCCGCGAGCGCGAGCCCGGGGAGGGCGGCTCCGACGCCGGCGAGCAGCGGCAGCCGCAGTGACCTCAGCGTGGGGATGAGCGCCGCGAGGCCGGCAATGCCGGCGAGCAACACGGACAGCGCGCGCGGGTCGTCGCTCGAGCCTCCGGGGTGGACCAGGGCAGAGCGCGCCGGGAGCAGCGCGGGGACGGCCAGCGTGGCCAGCAGGGCAAGGGAGCCAATCAGCAGCAACAGCGAGCCCGGCCCGCGCAGGTTCCGGCGCTTCTCGTCCGCGCCCGCCAGCAGGGCGAGCGCCGCGAGGGCGAGGAGCACCCAGATTGCCGGGGCCAGCCATTCAATCGTCGGTTTCATTGGGAATCCTCCGCATGGGAGTGAGCCATTTCCATGCCGCGCGAGCCGCGGAGAGGTACCGCCCCCCGGCCGGGAGCGCAAGCCCGCGCGGACTGCACCCGGCTACGTGGTCCGGGGCATTGCCGTTGCCAGACCAGGCCGGCTTGGAATCCCCCTGGCGGTCAGCGTGTCAGGCAAACTCGATCAACTCTGACGACTTGGCAGTCATCTGGGATGACAGTTGCGTCTTGAGAGTCGTGTCTCCGTGGTTGGGTGTTGCAGGAATTCAAAAATCGCGAGAAATATTCGAATCGTCCTACGTACTTTTACTTAGGGCTTGGATGGCACGACGGTTGTATGTACCATTCACAAACGCTGAACTGAAAGACCGCTGTTCCTGACAGAGATCGTAGGTTATTTCCCCGGAGGCAGGCGATGAACCTCGAGCGGTTGAGCTTCGGAGCAGCGGCGATGCGCCGCTCGGTCTCCCTGGCCGCCCTCATGGCCGTCCTGGCCCTCTCCGCTACCTGCGCGGGCGGGGCCGCTGCTTCGCTGGGTATCGGCTCTCCGGCGGGCGAGCCCCGGGTCGACTCCACCTTCGTGCAGAACGTCGCCAACGGCGGCGGAACGTTCGAGCAACCCGGGGGAGTGACGTTCGACGTTGCCAACGACGAGGTGGTCGTGGCGAATACCGGGCTCGGCAGGATCGAGTTCTTCGGGCGGGACGGCCTGCCTCATGGCTTCTTCGTGCACCGCGTGACGGGCCAGGACGGCGCCGAGCGCGACGGCCTGCCCAAGCACGTCGCCATCGACGGCAAGGGCCGCCTTCTGGTCGTGGACGCGCTCGCCTCCTACATCGACATCTGCGATTTCCGTGGCACGAGCCTGGGGCACATCCAGCTGCCGGCGCCCGACAGCATCGGCCCCGGCGGACCGGGCCCGCTCGCGGTCGCTCCCGACGGCCGCATCGTGGTCGCGTCGCGGAACAAGCTGGGCGGCGTCTGGGTGCTGGGGCCCGACGGCAGCCCGCTCGCACACTGGGGTGTCGCGGGCAATGCGCCCGGCCAGTTGCGCGCGATCGCCGGCGTCGCGGTCGCGCCCAACGGCGAGATCGCGGTGACGTGCGTGATGACCGAGCTCGGCGTCCAGGTGTTCGACGCCGGCGGGAAGTACCTCCGTGGTTTCGGCGTGCACGACATCGGGCCGGGACGTTTCTCCGTGCCCAATGGCATCATCATCACGCCGGACTCCCGCTACTGGGTGTCCGACATGATGCGTCACAACGTTCAGGTTTTCGATCCTGCCGGGAAGTTGTTGGGGGCTCTGGGTGGTGGGGAAGGACCCGGTGCGATGTTGTACCCAAGCGCGCTGGCCAGCGACGGCAAGGGCATGTTCGCCTTCGTCGAAACGGGTGGGAAGTTGCTGCGGCTGATGTGGATTCGCTGACGGCCAACGAGAAGCTGCATCGTCCGAGGAGGTGACATCCTTCGCTTGAGGTTGCTGTGCCTGTGATTCTCCCACCGCAACGAGTCTTCACCATCACATCCACAACTGGAGTAACCCCAATGAAGCGCCTGACTCTTCTCCTGACCGGTGCAATGATGGTCGGAGTCGTGGCGTTGGCCGCAGCTGGCGACTTCCACGTTGGAACGTCGCTCGTGTGCTCCGACTGTCACGTCGCTCACTACAGCCAGTCCCATGGCGCCACGCTCGGCGGCATCTTCACCCCGCTCGGCGCCGGCGGCCCGTTCAACAACCTGCTCCGTGACGACGACAACAAGGTCTGCCTCGCCTGCCACAACGGCTCGTCCTTCGCTCCGGACGTGTTCGGCGCCAACGGCGGTACGACCGGCATTCGCCAGGCCGGCGGTCTCAACGTCGCGTCCGGTCACAACCTGTCCAACGATCCCGGCTACGACGAGATCAACGGGCACACGCTGTACTCGACCGCGCTGCCTCCGGGGCACGGCACCTCGGCCTACACGCCGAGCGCCGACGGTCTCCGCTGCATCGACTGCCACGCTCAGCATGGTTCCGCGGCCCAGTACCGCAACCTGCTCAATCGCGGCGCCTTCACGGGTGACACGCTCACGTACGCGGTCGGCGTCAACGACCTGACCAAGGATGTCTACGAGCGTTCGGCTGCCGCCTACACGATCGACCAGGTCGACTTCAACGAGCCCAGCCCGCGTCGCAGTGCCTACGGCAAGTGGTGCCAGGCCTGCCACCAGGACTTCCACGGCCAGGGCGGCGACGCCAACATGGGTGGCCTGGCGGGTGGCGTGACCTCGACGAACGCGACCCCGTGGAAGCGCCACCCCACGGCCGACGTGAACATCGGCGAGTCCGGCTCGAGCGCGACGTTCATCTCCAGCCTCAGCCAGTTCGCGAGCCGCACGAACAAGGTGAAGGTCATGGACTCGCAGGGTCTGTGGACCGGCTCGAGCACCGACAACACCGTGACCCCGTCGTGCATGAGCTGCCACAAGGCCCACGGCAACACCAACGGCTTTGGGCTGATCTTCATGAACGGCACGGGCACCGTGACCGAGCAGGGCGACGGTGGCGTGTACAAGGACCTGTGCCGTCAGTGCCACAGCGAGGGCGCGTAGTCTCGTCCTGAGCGAGCGAGCCGCCTGATGGCGGCTGGTCAGGGGCGGCACGGATCGTTACGATCCGTGCCGCCCCGTCGCGGTTTGTTCCACGAGATCGAGAGAGAAAGGGTTCCTCTGTGATCGAGCGGCCTCGCCATCCAGGCCTCGTGTCCACCGGGCCCCACCCGCGCTCGCGCGCCTGGGTCCTGCCGCTCGTCTCCGCGCTGCTCGCGCTGGCGGCCGCGGGGGCCATGGGCGCCGCGCTGCCGACGCTGCGCCCGCCGCTGCACCCGATCCTGCACGCGCCGCGTACCGAGGCCGCCATCCGCCGCGCACTGGCCGAGAGCCCGCACGCCGGCGACTGCGAGCAGTGTCACACGACGCACGGCGACGACCAGCCCACCGTCTATCCGAACGCGCTCACCAGCCCCGACGACAACGCGCTGTGCGCGCGGTGCCACGGCACGCCGTGGAGCGGAGGCAGCTTCGCGGGGGACGTGCTCTACCGGGGCACCGGCCACGGCGCCAGCACGAGCATGATCTGGCCCGGGCCCGAGCCCGGGATGCGCATCGAGATCGACGCCGCCACCAAGTGCCTCAACTGTCACGATCCTCACGGCTGGACCGACGCGCTCGGCGAGATCCCGCAGCTCGCCGTGGCGCGCGAGGAAAGGCTCTGCCTGGCCTGCCACGACGGCTCGCCCGCGAAGACCGACATCGCCAGCGAGCTGCGCAAGCCCTATCGCCATCCTACGGGCGACATCTCCGGCCGCCACACGGGTCCGACCGAGTCCCAGCCCGCGGACTTCGGCGTCTCGCCGCTCAACAACCGTCACGCGGAGTGCGAGGACTGCCACAACCCGCACGTCTCGCGCGCCGACGGCGGCAGCCTGGACGGCACCGGCGACGCGTCCAAGACCACGCTGGGCGCCAGCCGGGTGCTGGTGCAGAACGGCTTCGCGGGCCAGCGCCCGCAGTACACGTTCATCGCGGGTCAGGACACGCTCACGGCGCCCGACGCCGAGTACCAGTTGTGCTTCAAGTGCCATTCCTCGTGGACCACGCAGCCCTCCGGCCAGACCGACCTCGCACTCGAGCTGAACCCGGCGAACGCTTCGTTCCATCCCGTGGAGGCCGCGGGGCGCAACCCGAACATCTCGGCGATGGCGTTCGCGCCGGGCTGGAGCGCCAGCTCGCTCACGCGCTGTGGCTCGTGCCACGGGTCCGACTTCGGCAGCACGGCGGGCCCGCACGGGTCCAGCAACCCGTTCCTGCTGCGCCGGCCGTCGCCCGCCTCGTCGGCATCGCGGGCCATGGCTTCGGACGAACTGTGCTTCTCGTGCCACGCGTACGACGTCTACGCGAACCCGGCCGCGCTCCCCGGGACGCGGGCGGCTTCGCGCTGGAACGGCCCTGGCGTCGCCAACGGCCACGCCGAGCACGTGGGCGCGGCGCAGGTGCCCTGCTATGCGTGCCACGTCACGCACGGTTCCGCGCAGCAGCCCGACCTGATCGCGACGGGCCGCAATCCCGGGATGATCGCGTACACGTCCACGGCGTCCGGCGGAACGTGCACGACGACATGCCACGGCGTCGAATCGTACACGCTCAACTATGCGCGATGACCGGCGCCAGGCTCCCGGAACGCTCGCCGCGGTCCTGCTCGGGACGCTGCTGTGCGCGTCCGCGGGGCGCGCCGAGGGCGTGTACGGCACGTTCCAGACGCAGTACCAGCGCGTGGACGATCGGGAGACGCTCGTGAGCGGTGACGGATCGTTGCGCACGCTCGTCCTCGAGCAGGAACTCTGGCTGCGCACGCTCGACCTGCATCACCAGAGCTTCGTGCGCCCGGACCTGCTGCTGGATTCCAACCTGCGCTACTCGGACCAGTCCTTCGTGGGCACCGGTGACGTGACCCGCACGCCCTTCGGCAGCCTGCGCCTGATCCACCCGTGGCTCCAGGCGCTCGCTTCGTACCAGCCGGCTTCGCAGACGTCGTCGCTGTCGTCCCAGAGCGGGCTCAACCCGGATCCGATCACCTCCCGGCGCGTCACGACGCACAATCAGGAGTCGCTGATCTCCGGCCACGTCGCCGTGCCCCGCTGGCCGCAGCTGGACATGTCGTGGATCCACCGCCGCCGCGACGGCGCCGGTTCGGTCGCGGACCAGAACACGTCGCGCAGCTTCCGGTACACGTTCGACCGCGAGCGCTGGACCACGTACGGCGGCGTCAACGACCAGGCGCTGTCGTCCGGGATCCCGGGATCGGGCAGGAACACGCAGCAGGTCTGGAGCGGGGGCGGCTCGTACCACTACCTGCCGCGTCCCTCGCTGTCCACGAACGCCCAGTACGACGTGAGCCTCGTGCGTGGCGTGGCCTCGGGAATCCGGCGACCCTCCAACGTGAACCACTCCGGCTCCGTGTCGGGCGAGTGGCACGCGAGCCCGAAGTGGCTCGGCACGGCGAGCTACCAGGTCCGGCACGTGGACTTCGGGACGCCCACGAACCCGCCGCAGACGGACCACGAGGGGGCGCTCATCGCGCGCTACCAGCTGGCCCGCCGCTCCAGCCTGACGGGCGGCGCCGGCATCCGCACCGTGCGCAACTACCTTCCCGAGGGCGGCACCAGCGTCGGGCTGCAGAAGTACCTCACCAGCGTGGCGGCACTGGAGGGGCGGGTGCGCCGCAACTGGACCATGACCAGCGGCCTCTCGCACACGACCAACTTCGATCCCACCCGGGCCGCGTATCACCTCGAGACCATCAACACCACCTCGCGCGGCCAGCTCACCCGGCGGATCCAGGTGGACGGCACCGCCCAGTTCTCGGCGAACAGCGATTCGGGAGCGGTCGCCAGCCGCTACGGCGGCGCCTGGACGGCGCGCGTGCAGGGCACGCCGGTGCGCGCGCTGCAGCTGTCCTGCTCGTATCGCGGGCAGCGGTCCGGCTCCGCCCTGTGGCGGGCCGCCAACACCTCGCGCGGGCTGAGCGTGGACGCGACGTGGAAGCCCACCAACACCGTGCAGGTGCTCGGGCAATACGGCTCCAACTCCGCCCGGCCGGCCGCCGCGGGCGGGAACTCGTCGCGCTCCCTGACCGCCCGCATCCAGCCGTCGCGCCAGTGGCAATGGTACTGCAGCTGGACGCGCAGCGACCAGACGACGGTCATCAGCACGGCAGGCCAGCTGTCCAGCCAGGAGGTCGTGAGTTCGCGTGTCCAGTACGAGCGGAGCAGGCAATTGGCGATGACGGCCGGAGTGACGTACAACGATCCTGGACGAGCGGTGGAGTCGAAGCGACTCGACCTGACCCTTTCGTGGAGTTTTGGACGATGAGAACCCAGGTCGTGATTCGACCCCCGGTCCGGTGGCTGCCGGCTCTCGCGATCGTGATGCTGCTCGCGGGGTGCGCTCCCGCGCCGCGGCTGTTCGTGAACCGCCAGGCCGACATGACGCTGTACAAGCGCGTCGTCGTCGTGCCCTTCACCAACCTCACCGGCGAGCCGTTCGCGACGGCCCGCATCCAGCGCGCCCTGACGACCGAGCTGGTGATCGCGGATCGCTTCCAGATGATCGATCCGTCCACGCTGCTGGGCGAGCTCGAGAAGGCCAACGTGACGCCGGACCCGACGGGCCAGATCGAGCTGGGGCAGCTCCAGGCGGTCGCCGCCAGGCTGAAGGCGACCGCGATCATCCGCGGGACCGTGACCGAGTACGGCATCCATCGCCAGGGCACGGACGAGTATCCGGTCGTGGCGTTCGACTGCGAGATGGTGGACGTGCAGACCGGCATCGTGATCTGGCGCATTTCCCTGAGCGAGTCCGGCAAGGGGCGTCTGCCGCTGATCGGTGGCGCCGGCGAACGCACGTTCTCCCGCGTCACGCAGGCGGCCTGCCAGCGCGCGGTCGAGCTGCTGCGGGCGAAGGTCCTGTGAGCCCCGCCGTCGCCGCCGGTCGCCGCCTGCTGCCCGCGCTGCTCGCCGCCGCGCTTGCCGTCTCGGGTTGCGCCGCCGCCCGCCCCGCGTTTCGCGCCTCGGTTTCCGGCCCCGCATCCGCCGTGGCCATGCTGCCGCTCGAGAACCTGTCGGGCCGCGCCGAGTACGGCGAGCGCTTCTCGCGCCTGGTGTGGTCGACGCTGGCCCGCACGGGCCGCTTCGATGTCGTGGATCCCGGCCAGGTGGATGCGATCCTCGTCGAGTTGCGCATCCGTTCGGCCGGTTCGCTCACGACCGAGCAGGTGCTCAAGATGGCCGGCCGGCTCAAGGTGCGCTGGGTCGTCGCCGGCACGCTGCTCGAATGCGGCACCATTCACACGCCCGACGGCGACGTCCCCACGTTCGGACTCGCGCTGCGCGTGCTCGACGGCAGGTCCGGCAGGGTGGTGTGGGCGGACCTGCGCTCGACCACGGGCCAGGACCACGAGACCATTTTCGGCTGGGGCCGCGAAGACGACCTCGGCCGGGTGGCGGCGGCCACCGCGAGCGAACTCATCGACCGTATCCAGACGCCCGCAACCCCCGACAGCATGTCCTCGA
>CAIXRL010000602.1 GCA_903921835.1 Candidatus Eiseniibacteriota bacterium
ACGCAAGAAGATCGGCCGGCCGCGCCGCAGCCGTGTTGCAGACACGATGAGGACAGCGGCCGGTCGAGCTTCGCAGCGGATGACGCGCAGATCGCGCTCGCAGGCCGCGGGCTCATGAACAATCCGGGCTAGAGCAAACCCGAAAGCGCCATGCGGCGCAAGCGGCCGGAACACGGAGGTCACGGGACTCGGTGAGACTCAGCGCGGCGGCGCGACCGTGCTGTCGCCCGCGCGGCCGGCGAGGTCGCGGGCCTTCGCATACGCCACGCGGGCCTCGTCGTCGCGTCCGAGCCGCGAGAGCGCCATGCCCAGCCCGTAGTAGGCGGCCGGATCGTCGGGCTGGATCGCCGCGGCGCTCGCGTAGCGGCGCGCGGCGTCGTCGTAGGCCTTCACCCGGAACGCCGCGTTGCCGGAGTCGATCAGCGCCTGCGAGCGCAGCTGTCCGCCGATGGCCGCATGCGGGACGGGTGGGCTCTTCGTGCAGCCGCCGAGCATCGCCAGCGCCGTCAATGCGAGCAATGCCGACCAGGCCGTTGCGCGACGTGGCGCGGCCTGCCGGGTTCCTTCAGGGAGTGTCATAACGGGGCACTATGCCCGCCGCTCACCATCCGGGGCAAGCGCGAGAGAGCGCGGTAGTGGACCACGCGAATCCCCAGCACGAGGGGCCGACGGGAGAGCCAGGTCGGCCGGATCAGCAGCGCCGTGTCGAGCACGGCGCGACGGCTTCCCGCCGCACCCGCGGCGAGCACGGCCGCAGGATTTCCGGAGCGCGACAGAACGGCCCACACCCCGGAGCGCCCGGCCAGCCCGGCCGCGATGCGCGCGCTCTCCGCCTGGGCTGCGGGCTGGGCGGCGCCCGGGAACGCCTCCACGTCCAGGTCGCCGCGCCGCGCGTAGAAGTCCCACGCGTAGCGTTTGTTCCACGGCGCGCTCACCAGCACCACGTCGCCCGCTTGCGCGCGCGCCTCGACCAGTCCCGCCGCCTCGCGCCAGGGATCCTTGTGCGGGCCGTGCAGGTACCCCGCGTACGCGAGCAGCAGTGCGGGTCCGAAGACCGCCAGCGTGGCGGCACGCCATGGCCGGGGCAGCATCGAGGCCCCGGCCGCCGCCATCACGTACAGCGGCAGCGCAGAGGACAGCAGGCCGCGCACGATGTAGATGGGGTGCCACGCGTGCGAGATCGAGAAGGCGGCCAGCACCGGCACGACCGCCCACAGCGCCATCGCCAGCGTCGCGTCGCGGGCAGCCGGCGCCGCGCCCGCCCGCGCCGCGCGCACGAGCGCGAATGCCGCGGTCCCGGCGAGCAAGGCGAGCAGCACCCACGACCCCGCAAACTCCCAGGCCGTCCGCACCAGGTCCATGAGCACAGGCGGCGCTACCCAGAACTCCCCCCCCACGAGCACGCGGTTCACCTGACTGCGGAGCGTCGCGACCCAGGGCAGCAGTGGCAGGCCCGCGGCGAACAGCGCCACGAGCCAGGCCCCGAAACGCCGGCGCCCGTCACGGCCGCCGGCTGCGAGCCCCACGTGAATCCCCTGCGCCAGCACCGCCAGCGCGCCGTAGTGGTGAATCCCCACGGCGAGCGACGTGGCCGCCGCGTAGAGCGCCCAGCGGGCGAGTCCTCCCGACGCGCGTGCGGCCAGCAGCCGGTCCCACGACAGCGCGGTCGCGAACGCCAGCAGGGCGTAGGAGCGAGCCTCCTGCGCGAAGCGCAACGGGAACGTCCCCAGGACGAACGCCCCGACCGCGACCACCCAGCACTCCAGCGGGCGGGCGCCCGCGCGCCGGGCGAGGGAGAACATCACGGGAACGGTCAGCGCCGAGCCCACGGCCGAGAGCGAGCGCAGAGCCGCCTCGGAGCCGCCGAAAGCCGCGCGCCACGCGTGCAGGAGCAGGTAGTAGAGCGGCGAGTGAACGTCGCCGCGCACCCACGCCACGATGTCACCTGGCGCCAGGCGGGCGACGTACGCCGAGACGCCCTCGTCGATCCACAGGCTCTCCCGCCCGATGCCGGCGAGCCGGATCGCCAGCGCGACCGCGGTGACAGCCGCCAGCGCGGCCACGTCCGAGCCACGCCAGCCACGGGAATGCGCGCCCTGCGCGGCCGGCGGCAAAGCAGCGGAGCCTGCGTCGATGCGTGAGTTCATGCCGCGCCGATCATAGCAGCATGGCGCCAGCCCGCCGCCGCGAACGGGTGCCCGCCAAGGCGAAGGCCCCGATTCCCGAAGGGAACCAGGGCCCATCGCGTCGTTCCGGCGACGGCGCGCTCCAGCAAGGGGGCAGAGCGTGGAGCGCGCTACTTCTTCTTGGGCTGCGGCTTCTTGGGGTTGGCCTTCTTCTTCACACGCGCGGCCTTGTTCTTGGCCTTGCGCGGCGTCAGCTCGCGCGGCTTCGCGGGCTTGGCCGCCTTCTTCGCCGCCGGCTTCTTTTCCGCGACTGCTTCCTTCGCGGGCTTGCTGGCGTGCGCGGCGAAGATGCCGTGCTTGCGCAGCAGCGACGCCGCCTGCACCGAAGGCTGGGCACCCTCCGCGATCCACTCCTTGGCCTTCGCCTCGTTGATCTTGAAGGCGTAGGGCGTCGCGAGTGGGTCGTAGTAGCCGAGGATCTCGACAAACCGACCGTCGCGCTGGCGCCGTGAATCGGCGACAACGACACGGTAGAAGGGCCGCTTCTTCGCGCCGGCCCGCATCATGCGAATGACGACCGCCATGCTGTACAGCCTCCGGGTGAGGTAGACGCGGCCGGGCATGCC
>CAIXRL010000603.1 GCA_903921835.1 Candidatus Eiseniibacteriota bacterium
CAGCACCATGCAGCAGGTGGCCAGCAACCGGCTCGGCTTCACCAGCCAGCGCACCATGCAGGTCGCGCAGAAGCTGTACGAGGGCATCGAGCTGAAGGGGCAGGGCAGCGTCGGCCTGATCACCTACATGCGCACCGACTCGCCGCGCCTGTCCACCGAGGCCATCACCGAGATCCGCGGGTGGCTCGGCACGGAGTTCGGTCCCGAGTACGTCCCGGAGACTCCCAACGTCTACCGCGGCAAGAAGAGCGCCCAGGACGCGCACGAGGCGATCCGGCCCTCTGTCGTGGAGCGCACGCCGGCGTCGCTGCGCCCGTTCCTGAGCGACGAGCAGTTCAAGCTCTACGACCTGATCTGGAAGCGAGCGGTGGCCTCGCAGGCGACGCCGGCGGTCAAGGACCTGACCGCGGTGGACATCGAGGCCGGCCGGCTCGGCCTGCGTGCCTCGGGTTCCGTGCTGCGCTTCCCGGGCTGGCTCAAGGTCTACGGGCGTGACGAGGACGACGAAGCCGAGGAGGGCCGGCTGCCGGACCTGGCGAAGGACGAGCGGCTTACGGTCGCCGGCGAGCCGGTCGGTGACGCGGAGCTGCCGCTGCGCCCCGAGCAGCACTTCACGCAGCCGCCGGCGCGCTACACCGACGCCTCGCTGATCAAGGCACTCGAGGAGGAGAACATCGGGCGCCCGAGCACCTACGCGACCATCGTCACCACCATCACCAAGCGCGAGTACATCGAGCGCGAGGGCCGGGCGCTCAAGCCGACCGACCTCGGCATGCTGGTGACGCGGCTGCTCGTGGAGACGTTCCCCGACGTGTTCAACGTCCAGTTCACCGCGCTGATGGAGGAGGAGCTCGACGAGGTCGAGGAGGGCAAGCGCGAGTGGGCCACGGTCGTGCGCGCGCTGTGGAACCCGCTCTCGCTCGATCTCGAGAAGGCCAGGGGCAAGAGCAAGGAGATCAAGGCGAGCCTGCAGGAGCCGACGGACATCACGTGCCCCGCGTGCGGCCTGCACCAGCTGGTGAAGAAGTTCGGGCGCACGGGCCCGTTCCTGGCGTGCCCCGGCTACCCCGAGTGCAAGCATACACAGCCGCTCAACCCGGGCGAACTGCCGGTCCCGGTCGAGGGCACGTGCGCGACCTGCGGCGCGGGACTGGTCGCGCGCAACGGTCCCTACGGGCGCTACATTCACTGTTCGCGCCGGCCGGAGTGCAAGTACACCAAGCCCTTCACGCTCGGCGTGGCCTGCCCGCAATGCGGCGAGGGCGAGATCGCGGAGAAGCGCAGCCGCAAGGGCAAGACGTTCTTTTCGTGCACGCGCTACCCGGAGTGCGACTACGCGCTGTGGGACCGGCCGCTGCCGCGACCGTGCCCGGACTGCAAGGCCCCGTTCCTGGTCGAGAAGGTGAGCAAGACGGGCGTGAGTCTGCAGTGCCCGAAGTGCAAGGCGCGCTTTCCGCTCGAGCCGGCGAGTGCGTAGGGCGCTCGAGGACTTCCTGGGCGAGTTCGCCGCGACCCGTCGCGGTTCTCCCCACACGTTGTCCGCGTACCGGCGCGACATCGCGCGCGCACTCGATCTGGCCGCGGGCGACGGGCGCGATGTGGCGCCCGCGCAGTGGACGCGCGAGCTGCTCGAGCGCACGACGCGCGAACTCCACCGTCTCGGTCAGGCGTCCACGAGCGCCGCGCGCGCGCTCGCCGCGTGGCGCAGCTTCGGCCGCTTTTGCGTCCGCCGCGGCGTGCTCGCCAGCGACCCCGCGCGCGCGCTGCCGTTTCCGCGCCACCCCCGCCGGTTGCCGCGCACGCTGCCGCGCATCGACCTCGGTGCGGCGCTCGACCGGCTCGCCGCGGCGGACGATCCGCAGGCCCCGCGCGACCGCGCGCTGCTCGAGATGGCGTACTCCGCTGGACTCCGGTTGTCGGAACTCGTCGGGCTCAACCACGGCGACCTCGACCGCCCGGGCGGGTTGCTGCGCGTGCGCGGCAAGGGCGGGCGCGAGCGCATCGTCCCCGTGGGGGAGCGCGCGCTGCGCTCGCTCGAAGCGTATCTGGCCGGCTCGGGGCGCGCGCGAATGGCGCCGGGCGAGCCGCTCTTCACCGGACGCGACGGGCGGCTCTGCGGTCGCACGGTGCAGCGCGCGGTACGTCGGCGCCTTGCCGGCATGGCCACCGGTCTGGGGGTCACGCCGCACTCGCTGCGCCACTCCTTCGCGAGCCACCTGCTCGACGCCGGCGCCGACCTGCGCGCCGTCCAGGAACTTCTCGGGCACCGCTCGCTCGCGAGCACGCAGGTCTACACGCACGTCACACCTGCCCGTCTCAAGGACGCCTATGCGCAGGCCCATCCGCGTGCGTGAGGCGCGACGGCGGGCGGGCGCACGGGTCGCGGGTCGCGGCCTCGTGTTCGTGACGCTGCTCGCGCTGGCGGGCTGCGCCAAGAAGGGGCCGCCCTCGGGCGGACCGCCGGATCTCGAGCCGCCGCGCGTCGTCCAGACGGTGCCGGACTCCGGCGCGGCGGGCGTCTCCAGGCACCCGCAGATCTCGGTCTCGTTCAGCGAGGGCATGGAGCCACGCTCGAGCGGCGACGCGCTCGAGTTCGCCCCGCCGCTGGCGATCCTGCAGCGGCGCTGGTCCGGCAACACCGTCTCGCTGGTGCTCAAGGACTCGCTGCGCGTGGATCACACGTATACGCTCTTCGTCGGTTCCGGGGCGCGGGACCGTCACGGCAACGCTCTCGCGGTCGCGCGCGCCGTGGTGTTCACGACCGCCGCGACCTTTCCGCCTGGCGTGATCTCCGGTCACGTGGAGGCGATGGGCTTCCGCCCGGGGAGCACGTCGATCTGGTGCTATCGCGACGGACGCAA
>CAIXRL010000604.1 GCA_903921835.1 Candidatus Eiseniibacteriota bacterium
CCTGCCGCGCCCACGGCGCGGCTCGCTCACGCGCCGCCGCGCGCTCCTGCGACGCCGCGCCTGTGCGCCGCGCCCGCCGATCTCAGCGTCCCGGCTCGCCCGCCCCCAGCGTCACCGGCCCGCCCCGCAGCATCGCCTCGCGCACGGCGCGCACCGCGTCGATCACGTGCGCGGCGTACACCGAGTCCGAGAGCAGGCCGCCGTGCGTCGCGCCGGGCACGGTCTCGTGCGCGCTGTTGCTCGAGAGCGCCGCGACCTCGCCCTGCAGTTGCGCCCAGCCGCCCCAGCGCGCGCTGTGATCGGCCGTGATCACGGCGAGCGGACGGTCGCCGAAGCCGCGCGTCTGCGCGGCCTCGGGATTGGTGAGCGGCAGCCACGCCTGCATCTCGCGCACCGTGCCCGTCCAGTGACTCGCGCGCCCGAGAAACGCCATCTGCTCGCGCCGCTCGAGCGGCGGCAGGTGCTTGACGTCCATGGGCACGATCCACACCAGCAGGCGCATGAGTCCGAGCCGCGCCGCCCACGGCGCCGCGGGCAGCAGCGCGCGGATGAAGCGGAAGCGTCCCGGCATGCGGCGCGTGTCGCCGAACTGGCGCGGGTGCGAGGAGTCCACCAGCACGACGCCGGCGATCTCGCCGGGGTAGCGCTCGGCGAAGAGCCGCGCCAGCAGCCCGCCATAGGAGTGCCCGACGAAGACGTAGGGCGCGGGGTGCCCCGCGTTGAGCAGGAGCGCGTGCAGCTCCCCGACCAGTCGCGCGCCGTCGCGCGGCATTGGCCCGGGCTCGCTCCAGCCCAGTCCCGCGCGGTCGTACGCGACGACCGGCGCGAAGCGTTCGACGCCGCGCTGCACCCAGCCCCAGCTCGCCGCCGTGGCGCCGCCGATGCCGCACTCGAGCACCACCGTGGGGCCCGGCTGTCCCGCGCCGCTCTCCAGCACGCGCAGTCGGTGGCCGCCCGCGTCCACGAGCCGGCCGCGCAGCGGCAGCGCGCGCGCGTCGCGCCATTGCAGCACGGCGTTGGCGAGCGCGGCGAGCGCGACGATGGCGACCAGCGCCGCCGCGGTGCGCGCGATCAGGTTCAATCCTTCGCCGGCTTGATCAGCTCGAGTGCGAGCTGCCATGGCCGCCCGCCCTCGCGATGCCAGATGTGGAGGTAGTAGCAGGAGTCCGCGCCCGCGGCGGCGCGGCTGACCAGCGTGCCGTAGGTGTAGCCGAGGTCGCCGCTGTCGGCGATGAACTGCGCCGTGGACATGAGCTGCTCCGGCGCGGCGTGCGCGGCGAGCGTGTCGCGCGCCGCTTCGCGCCCGATCACGGGGACCGCGCCCTGTCGCAGGAGGCGCACGTCGTCGGTGGCGACGGCCGCGAAGGCCGCGGCGTGACCCTGGCCCGCGGCGACGCGCGCGTACTCCGCGTCGGCCTTCCACATCGCGTGCCGGTCCGCGAGCGGGCCGCGCGTCTTGCGCGTTCCGGGCAGCGTCCGCAGCACCGGCTCGGGCTCGCGGAGCCCGGGGGGCGGCGCGGCGTGGTCCATCCCCAGGTCGAGGACCACCTTGAGCGTGCCGTCGTGCTGCCGCCGCCACAGCGTCGTGTATTCGCCGGTCGCATCGGGCGCGGTGTGGCTGCCGTCGCGCCGCCACTGCCACGGCCCCGTCGTCCAGCCGAGGTCGCCGGCGCCGCTGATCGCCGCGAACGCCGGCTGCCACGCGAGACGCGTCTTGCCGGGCTCGAGCGACTGGTAGAGCCTGCGCGCGTTCACGGGTCCGCCATGGAACACGACCGCGGTGGGCGCGAGGAAGGCGAGGAACGCGTCGCGCACCGTGCCCGAGTCCGCGGCCCGCGCGAAGGCGTGTTCCGCATCGACGAGCGCCTCGGGGCCTGCGCCGGGAGCGGCGGCCAAGAGCCACGCGGGCAGTGCGGGCAGTGCGGCCAGTGCCACCAGCGTCGCGATCACGAGCAGTCGCCTCAAGGCGGACCTCCATGACGGGAGTCGAAACACGGGCCGCCACCGCGGAGCCGTCGGCGGGCGGGAACCATCTGACGGTCACATTGAAACATATGAGCGGCGGGTTCGGGCACTGCCGTTTGCAGGGCGCGGCAGGGGGGGCGGCGCGAGCGTTGCCGCTCAAGCGCGGCCTCCCGCGGACCGATGACTATGGCGGCAGCAAGTCGCCTGCTGGGAGCCATTTCACTTGAATCATTCCGTCGCGCGCTTCATCGGGCGCCATCGCAAGCGAATCACGGACGCCGTCGCCGCTCCCCTGGAGCCGGCGCTCGGGCGCGACCGCGCCGCCGCGGATGCCGCGGCGTTCGTGGACGCGCTCGCCGCGGCGTTCCTGCATTCGGACACGCTCGGCGTGCTCGACCGCCTGCGGGTGCGATTTGCCGGCTGGCAGCGCGCGGGTGTCGACTCCAACGCGCTGCTCGGCGTCCTGCTCGCGACCGTGCGCGCGCCGCGCGGCAGTGCGGCCGAGGGGGACCTGCACGCAGCGCGGGGCCTGCGACCGCTGCTCGATCTGGTGCCCACGCCGCTGTTGCTGGTCGACGGCGAGGATCGCGTGGTCGCGGCCAACCAGGCCTTCTGCGAACAGGGCCACGAGCTCGCCGAGACCCTGCCGGGCGCCCCGCTCGCCGAGCTGCTCGCGCCCGCCGAGGGCCAGCCCGGCCCGGCGGCGGCGGCCGATGCGCCACCTGCGCGCGTGGCGCTGCGCGGCCGGCCCGGCGACGTGGTTCTCGCCTCGCGCCTGCCGCTGGTGCCCGGCATGCCGGGTGCCGGCTGGCTGGTGCACATCGCGCCCGAGGCGCCGCTGACGATCGGCGATCCGGCGCTGCCCGAGCTGCTCGAACGCGACAAGCGCCGGGAGGAGAAGTTCGCGGCGCTGCTCACCGTGAGTCACGCGGTGATGGGCACGCTCGACCACGGCACCGTCCTGACCACGATCGCCAAGCAGGTGCGCCAGGTCATCCAGACCGACGAGTGCACCGTGTTCCTCTACGACGAAGCCGAGCAGGTGCTCAAGCCCGTCGTGTGCGACGCACTCGACTACGCGGACGAGCTGATGGCCGTCCGGCTCAAGCTGGGCCAGGGCATCACCGGCACCGTGGCCATGACGGGCCGCGGCGAGATCGTGAACGATTCCGAGGCCGACCCGCGCGCGATGCGCGTGCCGGGAACGCCGCCCGAGCTGGCGGCGCTGCTGTGCGTGCCGATGCACGCGCGCGACCGGGTCGTGGGCG
>CAIXRL010000605.1 GCA_903921835.1 Candidatus Eiseniibacteriota bacterium
ATCGGGCCTGGGCTGTGGTGGATCACGTACCCGATCCAGTTGTTGCCGCACTCGGTCTTGCCGATCTGCGCCCCCGCCAGTACCACCACGCGCTCAACCAGGTTCGAAGGCGAGAGGCAGTCCATGATCTCCCGCAGGTAGGGCGTGCGGGACGTGCGCCAGGGCCCGGGCTCCGACGAAGCGGTGCTGCTCAGGAAGCGGTGCTCGTCCGCCCAGGCGCTGACCGTGAGGTCCGGATCCGGCGCAAGACCCTGCCCGAAGGCCGACGCACACAGCTCAGCGACGGAGAGGGTCACGAGCGCACCTCCGGCCTGCCCACGGCCTTGATCGGCGCGGCCGCCGACAGCTCCGAGAGGCTCGCGGTGATCTCCACACTCAGAAAACGGTGAATCGCCGCCGAGTCCACCTGCCCCACGAGCACCGGCGCGAGCCGGTCAGGGATGCCGAGTAGCGTGTCGCGCATCCGGCGGCCGAGAGCGAATATCTGTGCCCGCACGTCGTCGGCGTCGATCAGCTTGCCGGACTTCTGCTCGAAGTCGAGCTTGGCCAGGCGCGCGAGGTACGCTTCCCGCGCGGCGCGCGAGGCCGCGTAGCTCGAGGCCAGTCGCGGGACGCCGGCCTCGGCGACCTCCCGACCTCCGGACTCCTCCCAACCGGACGAGCTCCGCAGCTCGGGAGAGCCCGCCGGTGGAAGTGAGGGCACCTGGAGTCCTTCCTTCTTCGGCACGACGCGAAGGTGGTGCTGCTTGGAGACGTCGGTCGAGGCGCTCCACTGCAAATCGGCCACCGCGGGATCGATCCCGCCGTCTGCGCCCGCGGTGATGCGACCCGCCGCCAGCGCCTTGCGCACCGCCGTGTGCGACACCCCGCGGCGCTTCGCGTAACTTCGAATCGAGAGCCCGGCCACTCAGTGCTCCTTTCGAACCGTCACACCGTCACGCGCCGCGATTGGCGCATCTCCGAGGCCCCTCTCACCCGTCACGATCCCCGGAGTCTGTGACGATCCGGAAATCGCGTTCCACCCGCACCCATTCGGCCTTGTGACGGTGTGACGGTTCACACCCCCTCCCCACGCGAAGCCGTTCGGACAGCCAGGGTCTCGCGGCGCTGCGCGGTGCCGTCGCAGAGCGCACTGTGGGCGAGCCGATGGCACGAGCCGCAGAGCCACCGGACTTGGAGCGGCTTCGCGTAATCCTCATGGTGCCCGTGCAGGCGCTTCTCCAGGCCGCAGCCCTCGCAGCGATCCGGCCTCGGGATCCGACCCGCGCGCACCGCCGCATACACCTGCTTGTGAGCCCGAGACCCCTCGGGATGAGCGCGCCGCCAGCGGAGATTGCCGGCCCGAGTCGACTCGGACAGCGCGAAGGGCTTGGCGCGGGCACCTCGAGCGGCCAGGCCGCGTGCCTCCCGGAGTTGCGCTTCGACCGCCGCAGCCACGCGCCGGCGCACCTCCCGCGCGAGCTTGCGCACCTGCCGTTCCTCTCGGGTCATCGCCTCGCCGCCTCCACCGCGGCGAAGGGCTCCCCGCCCTCGAGCCTGGCGGTCCCGCCCGTTGCCTCCTGCCAGCGCCACACGATCACGTCCACGAACCGCGGATCCAGCTCGACCAGGCGCGCCTTGAGCCCGAGCCTCTCGCATGCCATCAACGTCGAGCCCGAACCGCCGAAGGGGTCCAGCACCACCGCCCCGCGCCTGGCGCTGTTCGCCAGCATCCGCGCGATCAGCGCCACGGGCTTCATGGTCGGGTGCTCGACGTTCGTGCTCGGCTTGTTCTCGTAGAACACCGTGCCGCGGGCAGGCTCCACCGTGACGTTCTCGCCACGGACGATCAGCGTCGTCTCGCCCAACACGATCTGCCACTCGCTCTCCCCCACCTGCTGAAACGGCGGGGCATCGAACTCGTGAATCGTGGTCTTGTTCCGCGCGCCCATCCACTGGTGCGCCGCACCCTGCTTCCAGCCGTAGAGGATGGGCTCGTGCTGCCAGTGGTAGTCGCCACGCGAGAGGACCAGCGCGTTCTTTCGCCAGATCAGGCACGAGGCGAGCTTGAAGCCGGCCTCGATGAACGCCTTCCTGAACGTGAACCCGCCCGTGTCCGAGTGCGCGACGTAGATCGGCGCCCCCGGTCGCATGCTCGCGGCGAGCGCGCGGAACGCCGCGGCCAGAAACTCCGCGAACGCCTCGTCGGACATGGCGTCGTTCTGGATCGTGCCCGCCGAGCCTTCGTAGGCGACGTTGTACGGCGGATCGGTCCACACCGCCTCCGCGCGGACGCGCTCGAGGACGCGCTCGAGGTCGGCCCCGCTCGTGGCGTCCCCGCACAGCACCCGGTGGCTCCCCAGCACCCACAAGTCGCCCAGGCGCGACACCGGGACCGCGGGCGGGTCTGGGACCGGCAGCTCCTCCCCGCCTGCGGGAGGTCCGACGGTCGCCAGGATCTCTGCCATCTCGTCCTCGGAGAAACCCGTGATGCCGAGGTCGAACCCGAGGGCGCCGAGCGCCGGCAGCTCCTCGGCGAGCAGCTCGTTCGACCAGCCCGCGTTCAGGGCAATCTTGTTGTCCGCGATGATGAATGCGCGGCGCTGGACCGACGTGAGGTGCCGCTCCTCCACCACCGGCACGAGCGGGAGCCCGAGTTGGACCGCTGCGAGGTATCGCCCGTTGCCGGCCACGACCTCCCGCGTCTCGCCGTTGACCATGATCGGCCACAGGAAACCGAACTCGCGCATGCTGGCCGCGATCTCGGCGATCTGCTCGCCGGAGTGCGTGCGCGGATTCCGCGCCAGCGGGACCAGACGCTCCGTCTTCCACAGCTCGATGCGCGTGATGATCATGGGGACGATCGCCAGCGCGTCCTTGACCGCCGCCTGCGCCTCGAGGCCGCTCAGCCGGGCCCCGTCCGCGGTAGCGTCCGTGGCCTCGAGGCGTGGCCGCGGCGGAACGGCTGTGAGCAGCCCGGAGGGGATGTCCGCTGCCTCGTCACGAGCCTCAACCCGCGTCGCCCGCCTGCGCTCCTTCGCCACTGAACCCTCCTTGGAGTGGAAACCCGACTGGAAACCCAGGTGGAAACCCGCACGGAAACCCAGACGCTAGAGAGGCCTCGGGGTGGCCGGTACCCGCTGCGGCACAACGAGTAAGGACCCGTCCGCCCGGCGCCCAGCGCCCCTCGCCGTTCGACGCCACGATGCGGGAGTTCCCCGCAGGACGCGGCCGACGCGAAGGCACGACACCGAGGGCCACGGCCTCAAGCGCGAGGCCGCCTG
>CAIXRL010000606.1 GCA_903921835.1 Candidatus Eiseniibacteriota bacterium
GTGCGCGCCGCGTCCCGGGCGGTCATCGCGCGCTACCGTGCGATCGGGCTCCCGTGCAAGCCCGGCGCCTGGGCGGGGTTCATCGCCGTGGGGAGCTGGCGCTGACGGCGGGGCCCGCGGGCGGCTTTACGGCGCGCAGCTCGAAGCGGTAGTCGGCGACCTCGGGCGTCGTGAGCGGCGACCTGGATTCCGGTGGGGTGGTGAATCGCAGTGTGTAGTGGCCCGCGGGAATCGGCCGCGCATCGGAAGCCAGGAGCAGCGCGTGCCGCGGACGGATCTCGCCGAGCCGCGCCTCGACGCGCGCCAGTGTCAGGCCATCGGCCCCGATGATCTCGATCGTCGCGGACGCCGATTCCGGGGCGAACAGCGGCGGCAGGGCGAGCGACAAGTACCGCGTCGAGGCCGTGATCGGGATCGTGCTGACGACCGAGTCGCCGCCCCGCAGTGCGGACCTTATCGTGTGGGCATCGTCGAGCACTGCGAGCCGGAGCGGGAACTGCGGCGCCCGCGTCGGCGTGGCCTCCGGATGAAGGGGCGCGGACATCCCGGGGGCGGGCGGCGCAGAAGCTCGTGGCACCGGCAAGTGCGTGACGAGCGGCACGACGACCAGCGCGGCGGCCGCCGCCGTCGCCAGCGTGGCCCACGCGAAGAGGATGCCTTCGCGCCTGGGATTGGAAGGCCGGGATTCACTCCCGCGCAGGATTCGGATGACCGGCCGGACGGTCGCGCGCCCGTCGTCAGCCGCTAGCCCCGGGCCGGCGTCGTCCGGCGTCGGCCCCGTCGCAATCGGGAGGACGCCCTCCATGGGCACGCTCTCGAGCTCGGGGACGACGTCGAGCATCGGTGCGAAGCCGAGCGCCTCGAGGTCCTGGCGACATTCGTCGCAGCGCTCGAGGTGCCGGCGCACCAGCGTCCGCTCCAGCCCGCGCAGGCGGAGTCGCGCCCGGTCCCAACTCGCAACGATGCCGGCGGGAATGTGCCCGCGCCCGGGGTCAGGGGCCCCTGGCATGGAATCGTCCACGTCCGCGCGGCACTCCGCGCACTCCCCCGCGTGACGGCACAGGCGTTCTTCGTCCGAGCCGTCCAGCAGGCCCGAGGCAAAGGCCGCGAGCCGCACCCGGGCCCAACGATGCTCGTCCGTGCGCGGGGCCTTCATGGCTTCCCTCCTCCGTCGGAGGACGCCCAATCCGTGAGCCTTCCCGGACTGCGCCTGGCCTCGCTGCGCAGCGCCGAGACGCAGCGCGTCCACTGGCGGCGCACCGCCTCGTAGTTCCTGCCCGTCCCGCGCGCGACGCAGTGCCAGTCGCGGCGATCGAAGAAGGCGAGCGCCAACTCGTGGCAGGCGGATCCGTGGGCAGCGAAGAACTCGAGCACGACGAAGCGCAGGCGTTCGACGGGATCCCCGAACTCGTCCGGCGCGGGCCCTGCGGGCGTCCCCGGTCCGCCCTCGACGTCGGGCAGGGGATCAAACTGGGCTGCCCAGCGCCGGCGCCGGAAATGATCGATCGCCGTTCTTCGGGCGATCGCGGTCATGAGCGCCTCCAAGCTTCGCGCTCCGTCCCTGCGAATCGCACGCAGCAGTCGGGTCAGCGCTTCCTGAGTCAGGTCCTGGAGATCGTCACGGTCGCGGCCACGCAGTTCGTGACGAAGTCTCCGGCACAGGAACTCCCGGGCTTCCGTCCAGTGAACCTGGAACTCCGTGCTCACGGCCATGGGCGAGCCTGCTCATCAGGGACGCGACGCCTGTCCATGCCCCAATGGTAGGGCCACTGGCGCGAAGTACGCAAAGCCCCGGAGTGCCGGGTCCACTGGATGGCCAACACCGTGCGGCCCCCGGAGGCTCTCGGGTCGCACAGTGGGAGCCGGGCGACCCCATCCAACGGGTACGTCGTCCAAGGCGGGGGAATGCGACGGCGAATCGGAGTCTGGGCCGCCCCCACCCCGGGCCAGGGGCCGGCACGGCACCCGTACCGGAAGGCAGCCCTGGGCCTCCCCTGCCGATACGTGTCCCAATCGCGCAGGAAGTGCGGCGAACTCAACTGCGGGTGTACACCCCCGCACAAACCGGCCCATGGACTGTCGCCGCAAGGGCACACGATCGTGGGGAGAAGACCAACCCTGAATGATGTTCGGATCTGGCATCATGCGAGCGCTATGGCGAACCTGGAGCTGATGACTCACTTGGAGTCCGGCGCCCGGAAGGGACCGGGCAAAGCCGCGCTGCTCGAGAGCGCTCGCGACACCGGCTCGATCTCCGCCGCCTCGCGTGCGCTCGGGATGGACTACAGGCGAGCGTGGTTGCTGCTCGCGACCCAGGATCGCGCGTTCGACACGCCCGTCGTCCAGCGCAACGCCGGCGGGCACGGCGGTGGGGGCGCCACGCTGACCGCCTTCGGACTGGAGTTGCTGGACCGCTACCGGCGCCAGGAAGCCGCCGTCGCGAGTTTGGACCAGGCCGACCTGGCCGAACCTCAGCGGCGCGCCCTCCGAAGCGAGGGTCCGAAGGCCTGACTGGATCGGCCGCCGCTGTGTTCGGGCGGCCGCCCAGCGCGGCCACCATCGCCGCGCGCTCCACCAGCGCGAGGGTAAGCCTTCGCCGGCGGAGATTGGCGCAGGCGCCGCGGTTCATCCGTGCCCTTGCCTTCCTGCGAAGAGAGCAGGCGCAGAGGGATGGCCCGAGAGCGGGACGACCCCGTCGTGACTGCAACGCCGCGAGATCGATCGAGGGGGCTGCAGACGGCCCGATACCGGAGCCTGGGGATGGCTCGCCACATCGGCTCGCGCGCCGGAGGCAAGCGGTGGCCGGCGTTGACCGGCCCGTTCGACGTGAGCGCGTTGGGACACGCATGCCGATCGTGCCCTTCGAACGCGAGGTTCGTCCCACGCGGCTCCCGGCCGGGGTCGTCGCGTCATTGTGGATGAAGAGCGAGCCGCACTCGCACGGATCCGCAGCGCCCGCCGTGCCTCAGATGATCGCGTGGAGCTGGTGTTCCAGACCGGCGAGGGCTGGGTCGCGTCAGGCGCCGAACCAGCGTGCGACCAGGCTGCGCGCGAGCGCGGAATCCGTCGTGCCCTTCACGATGGTGCGCCCGTCGCGGAACAGCACGAGCTCGCGCCCCTCGGCACGGAACCGCAGCACAAACTCGTTGACGAGCAGCTCGCCGTGCGGCCGCAGCCGAGCCGCAAGCGCATCGAGGTCGGGGCGCCCCCCGCTGTGCGCACGCACGAGCACGGCGTCGCGCCCGCACAGCTCGATCGCCGGGGCGAGGGCGGCGTCGAGGAACTCGAACCGCCGCTCGCCACAGCACGGGCACGCCGGCTGCGGCCCGGGCAGCGTGACGCGGTGCAGCCGCAGGTCCCATGCGTCCACAGTGACGAGGACAGCAGGTTCCGGCACCGTGCGCGTGGCGAGCCAGCGCAGCGCCTGCGCCGCCTCGAGCGACGCGACGAGGTGCGCGACCGGCCCGAGGATGCCCACGGTGTCGCAGGTGGGCACCGCGCCGGTTGGGGGCGGTTCCGGATTCAGGCAGCGCAGGCACGGCGTGCGCCCGGGCACGACCGTGGTCGTGAGTCCCTCGCCGCTCACGCACGCGCCGTGGATCCAGGGTGTCCCGGTGCGCACGCAGGCGTCGTTCAGCAGGTAGCGGCCCTCGAAGTTGTCGAAGCCGTCGATGACGAGATCGACCCCCGGGAGCAGTTCCAGCACGTTCGTGGCGTTCACGTCGGCCACCAGCGGCTCGACCGCCACGTCGGCGTTGATGCGGGCGAGGTGCCGCGCCGCCGCGACGGCCTTGGGCAGGCAGTCGCGCGCGTCGGCCTCGTCGAACAGGGCCTGCCGCTGCAGGTTCGTGACGTCGACGACGTCGCGGTCCACGATCCGCAGCCGGCCGACGCCGGCGCGCGCGAGCAGGTTCGCGACCTCGGCGCCGAGGCCACCGCAGCCGACGACGAGCGCGTGCGACCCGCGCAGGCGCGCCTGCCCGTCGGCGCCGATCGGCGCGAAGAGGATCTGCCGCGAGTAGCGGTCCTGCGTAGCGTGGGTCATGGAGCGCGGTCCTCGCGCGCGGCGGCGCGCGCCGCTAAATGACGTTCAGCGATTCTGCATCAGCCCCGAGAACACGGCCTCCGACGGTCTCGGCCACGTCCATTGGTGCGAGGCCGTTGGCAGCGCCGGCCGCCAGCAACCTGCGCCACGCCGCGTTGGGACAACGACCTGCGACCAATTCGGAATCATTGAACGTCATTTAGCCTAGCCCGGAGTATTCATGAGCCCGCGGCCTGCGAGCGCGATCTGCGCGCCATCCGCTGCGAAGCTCGACCGGCCGCTGTCCTCATCGTGTTGACAACACGGTTCCGGCGCAGCCGGCCGATCTTCTTGCGGCTGACGCAC
>CAIXRL010000607.1 GCA_903921835.1 Candidatus Eiseniibacteriota bacterium
GGTTCGACCCCTTCATCGACGCCTGGCTCAAGTCTCAGCAACCCGCCAAGGAGCGCGCATGATCCCCGGGCACATCTTTCGCGAGTACGACATCCGCGGTCTGCACGAGACCGAGCTGAGCCACGAGACCGCGGAGGCCGTTGGGCGCGCCTTCGCGACCACGGTGAAGCGCGAGGCCGGCGCAAAGGCCGCCGGCGGCGTGCGCGTCGCGATCGGGCGCGACGTGCGCCCGAGCAGCGAGCGGCTCGCGGCCGCGGCCGAGCGCGGCATGCTGGCGGCTGGCGTGAACGTCGAGCGCGTGGGCATGGTGCCGACGCCCGCGCTGTACTACGCGGTCGCCTCGCGCGGGCTCGCCGGCGGCATGCAGATCACCGGCAGCCACAATCCGCCCGAGTTCAACGGCTTCAAGATGGCCAAGAGCAAGCTGCCGCTGTTCGGGGCCGAGATCCAGGCGATGAAGCGCATGATCGAGACCGGCGACCTGGAGTCGGGGCAGGCGAGCTGGAGTGATCGCCCCATCCTCGACGACTACCGCGCCATGCTGATCGAGCGCTGCAGCGTGCCGAAGGGCCTGCGTGTGGTGATGGATTGCGGCAATGGCTGCGCGGGCACCGTCGTGCCGCAGGTCTTCGAGCGCATGGGCCACACGGTGATCCCGCTGTTCGCCGAGCTCGACGGGAGTTTTCCCAACCACCTGCCCGACCCGACCGTTCCCGCGCTGCTCGTCGACCTGCAGAAGAAGGTGGCGGAGACGAAGGCGGACCTCGGCATCGGTTTCGACGGCGACGCCGACCGCATCGGCGCGGTGACCGGCAGCGGCCGCATCGTCTGGGGCGACCAGTTGCTCGCGCTGTTCGCGCGCGACGTGCTCCAGCGTGTCCCCGGCGCGCCGATCATCTTCGACGTGAAGTGCTCCCAGGGCCTGGGCGAGGACATCGCCGCCCACGGCGGCAAGCCGCTCATGTGGAAGACCGGCCACTCGCTCATCAAGCAGAAGCTGATCGAGACCGGCGCCCCCATCGCGGGTGAGATGAGCGGCCACATGTTCTTCAGCGAGGGCTTCTTCGGCTTCGACGATGCGCTCTTCGCCGCGGGGCGGCTGTTGCGCTACGTCGCCGCGACCGGCATGACACTCGACGAGCTGGCAGCCTCCATCCCGCAGTACTGCTCGACGCCCGAGACGCGGCTGAGCTGTCCCGAGGAGAGGAAGTTCGCGATCCCCGAGACGATCAAGGCCGAGTTCGGCTCGAAGTACCGGGTGATCGACATCGACGGCGCCCGCGTCGAGTTCGGCGACGGCTGGGGGCTGGTGCGCGCGTCGAACACGCAGCCCGTCGTGGTGGTGCGCTTCGAGGCGCGGACGCCGGAGCGGCTCGCCGAGATCCAGGCGCTCATGATGGCGCCGCTCAAGCGCCTCGGTGTCGGGGAGGCGATGGGCCACTGATCGATCTCGCGGACGCGCGCCCGCTGCCGCGGGCGATCTACGCGCGCCACCCCTGCGTGGTCGCCCGCGCGCTGCTCGGGCGCGTGCTCGTCTGCGAACGGTCTCGCACACGCCTCGTGGCGCGCATCGTCGAGGTCGAGGCGTACGGTGGGGCGCGCGATCCCGCGAGCCACGCGTTTCATGGCTGCTCCGCGCGCAACGCCGTGATGTTCGGGCCGCCAGGCCACGCGTACGTCTACTTCACGTACGGGCTGCACCACTGCGTCAACGTGGTCTGCGGCCGCGAGGGAGCGGCTGCGGCGGTGCTGCTGCGCGCGCTCGAGCCCCTGGCGGGGGAGGGGCTGATGCGTCGCCGGCGCGGCATGCGCGACCACGATCGACTCTTGCGGGGCCCGGGATGCGTGGCGCAGGCCCTCGGACTCTCACGGGAGCACGACGGCGCGGACCTGGTGAGCGGGCCGGTGTGGATCGCGGACGCTTCGCCTTGCCGGGAGGGCCGCGCGCTCGCGAGCGGTCCGCGGATTGGAGTTCGGGCCGGTGCCGGACGGGCGTGGCGCTTCTGGCTCGCCGGCCATCCCTGCGTTTCGGGCACGCGAGCGGAGAATGGCGGGCCACTTCCGCGTTGACACCTCGTCGCGGCCATCCCTAATATCCGCGCTTCGTCCTCCGCACAGTTCGTTGACCGTGTGCGCTTTCGCCGTCCGGGCGAGGGCGCGCTTGCGCGTCAATGCTTCAGGATATCGTGATCGGTTGAAAGGAGTGCCATGAGGCCGTCGCACTGTGTTCTGCCGAAGGCGTTCGCCTTCGCCGTCCTGGCCGGCTTGCTGGCCGCCGGGTTGGCCTTCGCGCAGTCCTACGATCCGGCGCTGCGATCGCTCGACCTCGGGTCCGACGTGCCGCGCAGCCCGCGCTTGCTGGGCATGGGAAGCCTGTCGATCTCCGTGCCGGACCGCCACCAGAGTTTCTCGCTCTGGGACTTCGCGGGCAGCCCGGTCGGTGTCTACGGAGAGGACAGCAGTTCCACGGTGGAGTTGCGTCCGGGCTCGGGTTCGGCTTCGGGCGCTCACAACGGCGCGTCCGGGCTGGAGCGCGAGGACCTCGCCGGCCGCGCGTCGAGAATGGGCTTCGAGCTCTTCCATCGCGATGCCGAAGGCAGTGCCTGGGGCGCCACGGGTCAGGTGCGTTCGCTCCGCGCGGACCAGTTGTACGACATGGACACGGAGATGCGCCGCACGATCTCGGAGCCAGAGATCGATCCGATCATTACCGGTCCGTTCCCGTACTGGCACAAGGACAAGCTGCGTTACGCCGTGCGCCTGCAACTCGCTCACGAGCATCTGCTGGACGATCACCTCGGCAACGTCTCGAACGCCGCCGGCGAGTTCATCTCGCTCGACGGCCCCATGCTCAGGGCTCCGGAGCTGTTCGAGCCGACCGAGTCGACGGTGCGCCGCACGAGTCTCGGCGCGGCGCTCTCGTACCCGGCTGGCGATCACGCGACGCTGGCGCTGGGCTACGACGCGGTCGGAGATCGCATTGCGGGCAGGAACGACGGCATCAAGTCGCTCTCGCAGGTCAACGAGAGCCGCCCCATCGGCATCGCGCAGGCGACGCTCGTCGGGAAGCTCGGCAAATCGTTCGAGTATGGACTGGACGAGAAGCACTGGAACTCCTCGTCACATCAGAAGTGGTACTTCTCCATCTCCGGCGGTGTCGGCGCGATTCCGCTGATCGGGCAAGGCGAGCTTCTCGAGCGCGCGGAGACTGGCAACGCATTCAATGGCAGCTTCCGCTGGACAACCGGCAACCTCAGGTTGGCGGGGCAATACTGGACGCTCATGTCGCGTGCGGTCTACACGCCGCAATCGGCGGTGGACCGTTCGTCGTTCAACGTGTTTCTTTCGAACATCTACTACCGCGTCGGCGCCGACACGCTGGCGCTGCCCGACAGCGTCATCGCAAACCAAAGCCAGAGCAACGCCTTCGGCTATGTCGGCGGCGTGTCGTGGAAGCTCGAGCGCGGCACCGTCGGCCTCGAGTACCACTGGGGGCGCGAAACGCAGACCGAAACCATCACCGGTGTTGGCCCGAAGGCCATCGCCTACGATGTCCGCGCCGGTCTCGAGCACCAGTTCTCGGCGATCGTCGCGGGTCGTGTTGGTGGCGGGATGCTATGGCGCGATCAGGACCAGCTCACGCGCAACAACAACTGGAGGGGGGAGAGTTCCAGTCTCGGGCTGGGGCTGACGCCTCCGGCCGCCACGTGGGGGCTCGACATCGGCTGGACCATGACGTGGCTGCAGACCGACTATCAGGATCCGCTCGTCCACCGCTCCAGTCACCAGCAACTTCAGGCGCTCCTGCACTGGACGTACTAACCCGGACTATTCACGAGCCCGCCGCCTGCGAGTGCGATCTGCGCGTCATCCGCTGCGAAGCTCGACCGGCCGCTGTCCTCATCGTGTTGACAACACGGTTCCGGCGCGGCCGGCCGATCTTCTTGCGGCTGACGCAC
>CAIXRL010000608.1 GCA_903921835.1 Candidatus Eiseniibacteriota bacterium
CAGCCCTCCGCCTGGCGCGCGAAGAACACCAGCAGCAGGCAGAGCACGGCCAGCACGATCCACGAGGTGACGTCCAGCTGGGCCGACCACAGGTCCACGCGCGCGCTGGCCTTCTTCCAGATCCAGTAGGACCCCGACAGCTCGCGCGATCCCATCACGCCGAGCAGCACCTCGAGGATCGCCACCACCGCGCCGAAAGCGCCCGCGGCACGCAGCACCAGCGCCACCCAGTGCAGGCCGATGTGCGCCGGCCGCATCCCGCGCCACGTGCGTTCGAGCGCCGCCGTGCGGCAGCCGTGCGCCATCCACACCACCGCGTTCATGGCCCCGATGGACACGCCGGCCACGACCGCCGGAGTCAGCGCGACGGCCTCGAGCACCTTGAGGACGCCCACCTCGTACGCACCCAGCGCGCCGCCACCCGAGAGCACGAGCGCGACGCGCCGGAACGGCAGGTCGGCGCGCAGACTCCGGGGCGCGGCCGCCAGGCCGGAGTCGGTCACTCGGGCCGCAGCATCATCAGCCGGCCGCAGGCGTCGCAGACCAGCAGGTGGTCCCGCTTGCGCGCCTCCTGCAGCGCGTGCGGCGCCTGCCCGCTGAAGCAGCCACCGCACGAACCATTCACCAGTTCGGCCACGGCGCGTCCGCCACGCAGGGCGCGGGCGCGCTCGTAGCGCGACCGCGCGGGAACCTCCAGCCGGGCGACGGTCCCGGCTCGACGCGCGCCGAGCACCACGAGCAGCCCGTCGAGGCGGGCGCCCTCGCCGTCCAGTCGCTCGAGCGCCACGGCGCCTTCGCGCTCGGCCTTCGCGAGCGCGGTGTCGAGCGCTGGTCGTTGGCCGGCGAGGCGTTCCTCGTCGTCCATGATCGTGAGCGCCTCGGTCTCGAGGTTCGAGCGCTTGGCCGCAACACCGGCAATCTCGTGCTGGACCGCCTCGAATTGGTGCTGGTTCGTCACGGCGTCCAGCTGCGCGCGGTACTTCTTCTCCTGCGCCTCGAGCGTGCCGATCTCGCGTTCGAGTTCACGGCGGCGCGCCAGCAGTTCGGCTGCGCGCAGGCTGGAAGCCTCCACGCGGCGCCTCTCGGCCGCGATGCGAGTTTCGTGGTGACGGCGCTGCTCGGGCAGCTTCGCGAGCTCGGCCTCGTGCCGCGCCGCCTCCTCGTCGATCTCGTGGAGGCTCCAGTGCGCGGGCAGGTCGTCAGCCATCATGCGTCTCGAGGGGGAAGATGGTGGGCGAAGAGGGGCTCGAACCCCCGACCCCCTGGTTGTGATCCAGGTGCTCTACCAGCTGAGCTATTCGCCCATCGAAATCACGAGTCGCGCGCGGAGGGTGGTGGGCCCACCTGGATTCGAACCAGGGTCTTACCGGTTATGAGCCGGCGGCTCTGGACCGCTGAGCTATAGGCCCAGCGCGGAACTTGCAACCCCCGCGACGGAAGCAGGAGGTTTGTAACAGGGGCAGCGACACCCGTCAAGCGGATGCGGGCAGCCGGTCCCGCCCATGACGGCGGCGCGGCCAAGGCATTGTCGCGGCCGGCGAGTGAATCCTCGCGGCCACCCAAATGCGCCCCGGCGGCCATTCGCCGATGCGCCGCCCGCCCGGGCGCTACCGCGTCCCGAAGCCGGAGTGCACGGCCGCCGCAGGTGGTTTTCGTGATTTGCGATCGCCGCGATGGAACCATGAACTCCTGGCGCTGCGGACTGCCTGACAATCCGCGGGCGAGAATCGTACCGTGGCCACGGAGTTGCGCGACGAGCCCTGTGCTCATCTGGGTTGCGCTGATGGCCTCCAGGGAACTCCCCGCCACGCGCGTCCCGCGCGTAGTGATCCCCGGAGGCCCTTCACCATGCACGTCGCGAATCGGGGCGGCCGGGCTCCTCGCCCGCCGCCCCTTGCGCGTTCCCGCCGCCGCCCTGCTACAGCAGCTCGGTGTACGCCTTGAGCCGCCGGCTGCGCGTGGGATGGCGCAGCTTGCGCAGCGCCTTCGCCTCGATCTGCCGGATGCGCTCACGGGTGACGTTGAAGAACGCGCCCACCTCCTCCAGCGTGCGCTGCGCGCCGTCGTCGGTGAGCCCGAAGCGCAGGCGGATCACCTTGGCCTCGCGCGGCGTGAGCGTCTTGAGGACCTCGCTCACCTCGTCCCGCAGCATCGCGGAGGCAGCCGAGTGCGCGGGGCTCACGACGCTGATGTCCTCGATGAAATCGCCGAGGTTCGAGTCGTCGTCCTCGCCGATCGGGCGATCGAGCGAGATGGGCTCCTGCGCCGCCTTGATGATGGCCTTGACCTTGTCCACAGGCAGTTCGAGCCGGTCGGCAATCTCCTCGGGAGCGGGCTCGCGACCCAGTTCCTGGACGAGCCGCCGCGACACGCGCACGACGCGATTGATGTGCTCGATCATGTGCACGGGCACGCGGATCGTGCGGGCCTGGTCCGCGATCGCGCGGGTGATGGCCTGGCGGATCCACCACGTGGCGTAGGTCGAGAACTTGTAGCCCTTGGTGTAGTCGAACTTGTCCACCGCGCGCATCAGGCCCGAGTTGCCCTCCTGGATCAGGTCCAGGAACTCCAGCCCGCGATTCGTGTAGCGCTTGGCGATCGAGATCACGAGCCGCACGTTGGCCTCGATCATCTCCTTCTTCGCCTGGCCCGTGGCGCGCTCGCCGTCGTAGATCTGCCGGTGGATCTCGAGCAGGTGATCGCGCGTCATCTTGGACTCGTCCTCGAGCGCCTTGATGTTCCTGCGGATCACCCTGAGCTCGTTCTGGAACTCGGCGATCTGGGCGGGCTGCAGGCTGGAGTCGCGACGCACCGCGCGCAGCTCCTTGGGGCCCTTCTTGAGACGCCGGGCGAACGTGTTCATGTCCTCGGCGCCGTGCCCGTACTGACGCTCGAGCTCGGCGACCTGCTCGTCGAACTCCAGTGCGCGCTCGGCGAGCGCCTTCAAGGGAGCCGTCAGGCCCTCGACCATGCGGGAGTTCATGGACAGCTTGTGCAGCTCCTGCAGCAGCTCGGCCTCCACCTTGGCGAAGGTCGCCTGGTAGTTGCCGCGCTGCTTGTCCGTCATCCGATCGTCCTGGCGAACGAGCATGTCGTTGTTGCGCTTCTGCAGCGTGAACACGCGCTCGAGGATCTTCACGGCGCGGGCTCGTTCCTTGATCAGCCCCGGCTCGGTCGCCGCGGCCTCGTCCACCTTGATGAAATCCTCGATCTTCAGCTGCCCGTCCTTGAGCCGCTTCGTCAGCGCGCGGATCTCCCGCACCGCGGGTTCGGCCCGGAAGAGCGCGGAGACCACCTGCCGCTCGCCCGCCTCGATGCGGCGGGCGATCTCGACCTCGCCCTCGCGCGTCAGCAGCGGCACGCGGCCCATCTCGCGCAGGTACATGCGCACGGGGTCGTCGTAGCGCACGGGCTGCGCGGGGACGGCCTTCGACGAGGGGGTGGGCTTCTTGTCCTCGAGCTTGCGCAGCTTCTTGGCGCGCTCGTGGGCCTCCTCCTCGCTGGCGAAGACCTCGATGTGCATGGAGTTCAGCATGGAGTGAATCTCCTCCATCTGCTCCACCTGCTTCTCGGGATCGAGGTCGTCGTCGAGGAGCCACACGATCTGGTCCTCGGTAACGTAGCCCTGCCGCAGCGCCAGCGACTTGATCTCGTCCAGTCGTTTGCGCTGCGCGATCTTCTCTTTTTCCTTCAGCAGCTTCTTCGTGGCAGTCACCATGGATCGGGCTCTCCTATTGCTTGAGCTCGAGTATCAGCTTCGAGATACGGTCGATCTCCATCATCAGGCGGTCGGCTTCCTCGCCCCGGGCACTGGCCAGAGCGGAACGATGCTCGCGCCGCTCCCGGTCGAGACCCCTCACCCGCAACATCCGCACAGCGCCGATCGCCTCGGCGTCCCAGTCGAATCCCTCCGTCTCCGTCGCGAGGAGTTCGCGCGCCAGCGCGGCTCCATCACCCTCCGCGGCGAGTGCGTCCCCGCCGTCCCACAGCACTTCCGCCAGCTGGCGGGCGGCTCCTTCTCCGAACGCGGGCGGCGCGATCGCCGCGCGCGCGCGCGCCAGCGCCCCGGGCGCGTGCAGCAGCGCCTGCAGCAGTTTCCGCTCGAGATCGTCTTCCGGCCGCCGGGACCGGGTGGGCGGCGCGGTCACGGGCTGCTCGCGTGTCGGGCCGCTGCGCGCGTGCCGGACCGCCCGGGCGATCACCGCCTCGGGCATCGCGAACACCTGGCTCGCCCGCTCCACCAGCACGCGCTCGCGAATGGTGTCCTGCACGCCGCCGAGCAGCCGGACCAGCACCTGCAGGGCGCGCTCGCGCAGGTCCCCTCCGCCGCCGCGCCGCAGCACGTGCCGCTGGACGAACTCCACCGCGTCGTACGCCGCGTCGCGCACCCTGCCCCAGCCCTCGGCGCCCTCGCGGCGCACGAGCGTGTCGGGGTCGTCGCCTGCCGGGAGGTCCACCACCGCGACGTCGAGTCCCTCGGCGAGCAGCACGCCCAGCGAGCGCAGCATGGCGTCCTGCCCCGCCGCGTCGCCGTCGTAGGTGAGCGCGACGCCGCGCGCGAGCCGGCGCAACTGGCGCGCGTGGTCGGCGGTCAGCGCCGTCCCGGAGGTGGCGACCGTGTTGCGGATGCCCGCCTGGTGCATCGCGATCGCGTCGAAGTAGCCCTCGACGACCACGATCTCGCCGCCGGGCCTGAGGTGCCTGCGCGCCTGCTCGAGAGCGAACAGGAACTGGCCCTTGTGGTACACCGCCGACTCGGGCGAGTTGAGGTACTTGGGGTTGTCGTCGCCCATCGTGCGCGCGCCGAATCCCAGCACCGCGCCTCCCGGCGCCACGAGCGGCACCATGAGCCGGTTGCGGAACCAGTCGTAGAGCGAGCGGGCGCCTTCCTTGCGGCCCGCGAGCCGGGCCTCGAGCAGCGAGTCGTCCGAGAACCGCCCGCGCAGCCGGGGCACGAGGTTGTCCCAGCCCGGCGGCGCGAAGCCGATCCGGAACTCGCGCTGCGTCTCGCGCGTGATGCCGCGCCGCTCGAGGTACGCGCGAGCCCCACCGCCCACGCCGGGATCGCCGAGCCACGATTCGTACGCGCTCGCGGCCGCGTCGAGTGCTTCCAGCAGCGGCCCGCGCGAGCCCTGAACCGCGCCGCGCCGCTCGGGAATGGGAATGTTCGCGCGGCGGCTCAGCAGTTCGACCGCATCGACGAAGCCCACCTTCTCGCTCTCCATCACGTACTTGAAGACGTCGCCGCCCACCTTGCAGCTGAAGCAGTGGTAGAACTGCCGTTCGGCGTTGACCGAGAACGACGGCGTCTTCTCCTGGTGAAACGGGCAGACGCCCATCCAGTTCCGGCCCACCCGCCGCAGCGGCACGGTCTGGCCGACGATCTCGACGATGTCGCTGGCGCCGCGCACGCGCTCGACCCAGTCGTCCGTGCCGCGCACCGGGGCGCTCATCGCAGCTTCGCCACGGTCACGCCGCGGCCTCCCTCGTGGCCGTCGCCCAGGCGCTGCCCGCTCACCTGCGGGTGCGCGCGCAGGTGGCGCTCGACGGCGGCCTTGAGCACGCCGCGGCCGATGCCGTGGATGATGCGCAGCTCGGCGATTCCCGACAGCACCGCGCGGTCGAGCCCGTGGTCCACCTCGCTCAGCGCCTCGCCCGTCTCCATGCCGCGCAGGTCCACCTCCAGCCGCGGCGTCTCCTCGGCGGGCGTGAAGGTGGCGGTGTTGCGGCGCGGCGCGGCCGCGGCGGCCGGCTCCGGCGCCGCGAGCTTGTCCACGTGCGACTGGATGCTCCAGTTGCCGCGGCGCAGCTGGACGCGGCCCTCGCCGTCGGGCGCACTCGCCACCTCGGCCTCGATCCCGAGGTCGATCACGCGCACGCGGCGCCCCGGTACCACCAGGTCGCGCGGCAGCGTCGCGGCCACGGGCTCGGCGCCGGCAACCTCGGCGACGTGCGCGCGCAGGCCCTCCGCGGCGCGCTCCACGGCCTGCATGCCCTGCTTCAGGGTCTCCGCGTCGGCGCGCGACTTGTCGGCGCGGCGCGCCTCGCGCTGCATCGTCTGCCACAGCTCGCGGGTGCGCACGAGCAGCGCCTCGCTCTCCGCGGTCAGCTGGCGGCGCAGGCCGGACA
>CAIXRL010000609.1 GCA_903921835.1 Candidatus Eiseniibacteriota bacterium
GCACGAGGCGCTGCGCCTGCTGCTGGGGCGCGAGCGCGGCAACTTCGACCGCGCCGTGCTCTGGGCGCTCGTGCAGACCGTCGGGCTGTATCCCGCCGGCACGCTGCTGCGCACCGAATCGGGGCGCCTGTTGCTCAGTGTTGCGCCCTACTCGACTGATCCGGGCCGGCCGATCTGCCGCGAGCTCACTACCGGACCTCAGATCGAAGCCGCTCCGCCCTCGGCCGACGCTCCGCTGAACGAGCACGAGCGCGTGTCGCGCGTGCTCGCGCCGGAGGACCTGGGCGTGGACGTCGAGGCGCTGCTGGCGGCTTAGCGGCACCCGCTGCAAGCAGGCCCTCTCCAGCAACGCCCCCGCTGCCCCGTGCCGTAGCGAGGTTTGTGCATTGTTTTTCAAGAACATGTGCACCCTGCCGATACCAAGGATGCAGTATATCCATACTCCCCTTTTCGGCAGGCCCAAGGGCGCAGACTCCTGCGCCCTCCATTTCAGGCTCCTCTCGGAAATCCGTGATTCTGTCACAGCACAATCCTCGCCCAGGGGTTGTGCGGCAGCCCGCAGCGCTGGAGGATCTTGAGCTTGAAGTACTCGGGGTCGCGATAGCCCCGCGCCTGGAAGCGCAGCGCTGCGATCTGGCTGTTGCGTGATTCGGCCAGCCCCAGCGGTACGTCGTGCTGATGGCCAGCGATGACCGAGTCGAGATGCTTGGCCAGCCGGTCCGCGACCTTCTTGAACTCCGGCAGCACGGCGTCAAACACGGCGAGGATCCACTCCTGCAGCCGTTCGCGCAGCACGCCGAAGTACTTCCACGGGTGGCGTAGGATCGCCCGCAGTTGCTCCTTGAGCAGGTAGCCGCGGTACAGCGGCAGGTTCTGCTCCATGAGGTCGTTCAGGAGCAGCTTGTGCTTGTGTTCGAGGTTCTCCCGCGCCGAGAGCAGCAGCCACTTCTTGACCTTGAGCGTGCTGCCGAGCGCATCGCGCGGCGCGGCCGAGAACAGCCGCCGGCGCAGCTCATCCAGCGCCCGGTTGACCCACTGCACGATGTGGAAGCGGTCGAGGATATGCACTGCGTGCGGCAGCCGCGCGACGATGATCGTCAGGTAGCCGAGGTCGCTGACCACGCCCCTGAGCCTTCGCCGGCCCTTCGCCCGCAGCGCCCGCAGGAACGGCAGCAGGCCGCGGCGGCCCTTTCCGTCGCCGATCCACACCACCCGGCCCGTCGCGAGGTCGGTGACGATCGTGAAGTACTGCCGACCGCCGGTGCGCGACACCTCGTCGACGGCGATCCAGCGCAGGTCGGTCAGCGCCGCCGTGCGGTCGCCGAGGCCGAGTTCGATCGCTCGCATGTCGATCCGCGCCACCGTCTCCCACGACAGCGTCGCCATCGTTGCCACCGCGCTCACCGGCAGTCGCGTGCACAGCGCTGCAAGCCGCTCGAAGAACCGCCGCGTCATCCGGAAGCCCGGCATCGCGAACGGCAACCGCTCCACCCGCGTCCCGCCGCAGCACGCCACCCGCACCGGCTGCACCTCCAGGTACGTCTCCAGGTCGCCCACCGAGCAGTCCCGCAGCCAGATCGGCTCCGGCTCCGTGAACAGGATGCTGGCGTGCCGTCGTCCGCACTCCGAGCACTCGTGTTGCCCGCTCCGCCGCTCGATCCGCACCACTTTCACCCGCCCGCGCCGAGGATGGTGCTCGTGGACCACCGCCACCACCGCGAACCCTTGCAACCCGAGGTACGTCGCGACAAGATCATCCCGCTCCTGGTTCATCCCTCTGACTCTCCCTCTGGCAAGAAGAAGAGCCATGGATGAACCGGGGCGCCTACGCCGTCAACTCAGGCGCGCTCCACGGAAAGTCGAGAGGAGCCACCTTTACCTCGAGTCAGGGCGGACGTCATCCGCGATGTCGTCGAGGTCGGCGTCTGTCTCGGTTGCCGGCCTCGCGGACGCCGCGCTCGCGCTGGCCGGGCACTCCGATACGCGCCTGGCCGATTGGGGCGATATCGCGTGGGGGCGCACGTGGACGTGGGCGGAAACCGATGCCCGCTTCTACGACTACTACTACGGCGCGAACTACGCCGGGCGCGACCAGGGCTGGTTCGCTCGCGTGGTGCCGTGGGACACGCGGCGCGGGCATGATGCGCCGGACGGTGGCACGCGGCTCGAACTCGGATACGGTCGC
>CAIXRL010000610.1 GCA_903921835.1 Candidatus Eiseniibacteriota bacterium
CGCCGGGCACGTCGTGGTGCTCGACATCGACGTGCAGGGTGCGGCGCAGGTGCGGGTGAAGCGACCGGACGCGGTGACCGTGTTCGTGGCGCCGCCCTCGCTGGACGTGCTGCGCCGGAGGCTCACGAATCCCACGACGGGCGCCCGCGACAACGTCGAGCTGCGCATCCACAACGCGACCATCGAGATTCCGCAGTACGTGCACTACCAGTACGTCATCGTGAACGACCAGCTCGAGGAGGCCGTGGTGCAGCTCATCGCCGTCCACGACGCCGAGCGCCGTCGAGTTTCGCGCATCACGCCTCGCTTCTGAGGTTCCCCGCGGTGCCGCGCCACGGATTCGCGGACCATCGCGACGAGTTCCCACCCGTCACTCGAGTGGAGCATCCCGACATGAAACTGTCCTCACTGGTTCCGCCTCCAGGCAAGAGCAAGTACGAGCTGGCCATCGTGGCCGCGCGCGAGGCCCGTCGCCTGAACGAATGGACCCGCCGCTCCGGCGAGACGCTGCCGGGCAAGGTCACGGCCGTGGCGCTCGAGCGCGTGATCCACGATGACGTCCCGTACTACTACGAGGATCCGATCGCGATCCTGGCGACGCCCGAACCACCGCTCGAGTAGGCACGCCGTGCTGCGCGATCGCGTCGTCGTCGTCGGCGTTTCCGGCGGCATCGCGGCCTACAAGGCGTGTGAGCTGGTGCGCCGGCTGCGCGACCGCGGCGCCGCGGTGATCGTCGTGATGACGCCGGCGGCCTGCGAGTTCGTGACGCCGCTGACGTTCCAGGCGCTCTCGGGCAACCCGGTCGTCAGCACGCTCTGGGGCAACCAGCGCCCGCAGTTCGAGCTGCCGCTCGAATCGCGCTCGCGCGTGGGCGGCCGCGTGGAGCACGTGGACGTGGCCGAGGTGGCGGACTGCATCGTGATCGCACCCGCTACGGCCGACCTGATGGCGCGCATGGTGCACGGCGAGGCGCCCGACGCGCTGACCTGCCTCGTGCTCGCGTCCGCGGCGCCGCTGGTGATTGCGCCGGCGATGGACCTGAAGATGTGGCGCGCCGACGCGACGCGCGCCAACGTGCGCGCGCTGAGCGCGCTGGGCGCCCGGATCGTGGACCCTGCGACGGGCTTTCTCGCCTCGGGGCTTTCGGGACCCGGACGGCTCGCCGGGATCCCGGACATCGTCGAGGCGGTCGAGCGTGCGGTGGAACGCCGCGAGAGCATGAAGGGCGTGCGCGTGCTGATCGGCGCGGGCCGCACCGAGGAGGCGCTGGACCCGGTGCGCGTGCTCACGAACCGCTCCAGCGGGCGCATGGGCTTCGCGATCGCCGAGGCCGCGCGCGATCGCGGCGCGGACGTCACGGTGGTCGCGGGTCCCGTGAGCGCCGAGCCGCCGCACGGCGTCACGCTGGTGCAGGTGACGACCGCGCTCCAGATGCAGCGCGCACTGCAGGCGGAGGCCGCGAGCGCGCAGGTCGTCGTGATGGCGGCCGCGGTCGCGGACTACCGCCCAGCGCAGGTCTCGCGCGAGAAGCTCAAGCGCTCCGCGGCGCCTGCCGCGATCGCGCTCACGCCCAACCCCGACATCCTCGCGGGCCTGGGCGCGGCGCGCGTGGCGGGGCAGCTGCTGGTGGGCTTCGCGCTCGAGACGAAGGACGGGCTCGCCAGCGCACGCGCCAAGCGCAGGGCCAAGGGCGTGGACCTGATCGTGCTCAACTCGCCCGCCGACGGCATCGGCACCGCGACCAACCGCGTCACGCTGGTGGACGCCGTGAGCGCGGTCGACGTGCCGAAATCCAGCAAGCGCGAGGTTGCCGAGGCGATTCTCGATCGCGTGCTGGCGCTGCGGGGCACGCCCGTCGCGGCACGCGCCCGGGGCCGCGCGACGAAGGTGGCCGCGCCGCGCCGCGCGACGAAGGCGCCGGGTTCACGCCGCGCGAGCGAGGCGCCGTCGGGACG
>CAIXRL010000611.1 GCA_903921835.1 Candidatus Eiseniibacteriota bacterium
CCGCCGCGCCGCCTTCGCCACCACCTCGGTATCCGCCGCCATCTGGGACATCTCCAAATTCGTGGACATCTTCGTTTCCCGACTCGCCCTCTACACTAAACTTCCGGGGGTTCGGTGTCTCACGTACGTTGGCAGAGAGGGTAGACGTGAGGAACGTAACTGCTGCAGTAGTGGTCTTGGAGAGCCGCCTCGACACGGACGCGATCAATCGTTGTGCTGCGCCTGCGCGCGGGCAGGCGGAACTCGCATAGATCGTAGAAGGTCGTGCTTCCTGCGTCTGACCAGACGACGCCGGCAAGGGGGGAGGAGGGCTGGGTTGTGTAGAACGGCTCCGTCGCTCCGCAGGATATGGATCCCGAAGACCAATCGCGGATGTGCACCGCGATGGAATCATCGCTGACGAATGTCGAGTCGTCGGTGTAATGGACACTGATCCGAGCGATGACCTTGCCGGGATCGTTGAAGGCTCCGCTGCCGTTGAAGACGTTGTACGCCATGAGCATCACAGCCACGGACGTCGCATACCGGGCGGGCGCAAGCGTGTAGTCGCAGAAGGCTTGCGGGTGCTGTCCACTTCCATATTGATCGCATCGTAGGGTGCGCTGTTGATCACGCAGGCCGTATCGCCCGCGCCTCTCACGACGACAAGTTGGGTCGAGTTCACCGAGGCCGGATACGCCCCAATGCTAACGTGGTCGGTTGTCCCTGCTGCCGAGGTGCGGTCGAGATAGAGATTGAAGCGATGGAACGCATCGGAATCCATCGATGGCAGATTGTCCCCGAGCGCAGGTCTTCCGAACGCGAGCGACGCCGCCACGAGCAAGCCGATTGTGAGTGCAAGCGGACAATGCCAGAATGCCTTGCTGGGCGCGTCACTCCAAGCAACCGAGTCCTTGTTCATTTGCGACCTCCTCGGTCTGGCCACCCTGACGGTGTGATCCACAGCGCGCGGACATTCACGGTTACGATCCTGCCGGCGACGCGAAGCCACGCAAGTGCGATTACGGTCGCGAGCGGCATCGCACTTCGTCGCTTGAAGTGCGGGCGGGACGTGCTAACGTGCTGCGGTGCGGCCCCGTAGCTCAGACGGATAGAGCGAGGGTTTCCTAAACCCGAGGCCACTGGTTCGACTCCAGTCGGGGCCACCACCCGAAGTCAAGTCGCGTGAACGAGTAAGCGCAGCGCCCCAAGGGGTTTGACCCCGAGGGGCGCTGCGCGCTATGGGTGGAGCGGCCCGGGTTCCGTGGACGGGCGAGGACTGCGGCTGGACAGTGTCCACGGCGCGGTAGGCCGTGGCAGGCAGCTGCCCGGGCTCTGGGGCGCGTCCGTCGGACTCCCCACGGCGCAGAGCCCGCCGCCACCAGCGTGAGTACACTCGACTGGCGGCAGGCACGGGGCCCGCCGCCAGTCATCGCATTCGCGGCGGGATTCGTCCCCGCCAGGACCTGCGGCGGCTCTCGGGCCGCCGACACCTCACGCCGCGCGCGCCCCCTTCGACTTCAGCCACTCGCGGGCGTCGTCCGCGCTGTTGACCTCGATCAACTGCAGGCCGTAGGGCCCGGTCTGCGCCGAGTAGCTGGCCACGGTCCTTCGGGTCTCCAGGCTGACCTTCGACGTGATGGTGATGAAGTACTTGATTCCGGCCTTTGCGAACCCCGGGAACACGTCGCTCCCGATGAAGGCCTGGATCTCAGGGCTGAACGCCCCGCTTGCGTTGCTGGAATCCACGATCCACGCGACGCCGCCGTGGGCCTTCGCGTGGTTCAGACCGTCCACCAACACCGACTGGCGGAAGTCGGCCAGCGTGATGTCGTAGGACGTCCACGTATCGAGCACTGCCTTGACGTCATCCAACCATGAGGTCGTCAACTTGCCGGGGATGTCGCGGACCTTCATCGCTCTGCCCTCCTCGCACGTGGTGCGAACAACGACCAAACCGGACACCGTGCGCCGGCGGCGTTGTTCACCTGATGTGCCGGTTTTCGGCGGGAAGGTGCGCGATTCTTGGTTGGAAATTTGAGCGGCTCCAACCGCCGTTGTCTGATGATGTTGTGAGACATCCATCACACCCAGACGAAAGGGGCCGTTGATGAGCCGTGAGTTCGCCGCAAACATGAGCCCGCCGCCGTTGCGGGTTGGTTCTCGTGCGGGCGGTGGTGTGCGTGCTCGGCTCGTCCACGTACCGGAACGAGCGGGCATGCGGGAATGACCCGCCTCTCAGATCGCGCGCAGGGATGGGTGCCTCGGCCCACGCGGGTTGAGATGTGCCCCGCGCCGCGCTCCCGGACGAGAAGCAGCGCCAATCGAGCGCGCGATCCGGGCATCCAGGCGCCGGCCGGCCCACCGGTCACTCGCCGGGCTGCTTCCCAAGTTGGGACCAAAGAGACACAAGGAGGGGCCGTGAAGCTGCTCCTCACCACGGCGTTGCCGGCGATGTTCGCGATTCCGGCGCTCGCTGCGGACGCGAAGAAGATGCCCGGCAGGCTGGACAATGGCATCACCAGGGCCGAAGCCGGCTCCTTTGACGCGTGGAACAAGCACGACGTGCCCGCCATGGCGGCGTTCTGGGCGGACGACGCGACGCTCATCAACCCGATGGGCCGCGTGGCACACGGGCGGGAGGCGATACAGGAGCTGCTCAATGACGAGCAGACGACCGTGTTCAAGAGCGCGCGGGTCAGCGTGAGCGGCCGCAACGTCACGCGCTCGGTGTGCTCAGGCCAGGTCTTCTACGACGGCGATCTGATCGTGGACGGCGCGGTGGGCCCCGACGGTTCGGCGCTGCCGCAGATGAAGGTTCACCTCGCGCTGCTCATGGGGAAGCAGGGCTACCACTGGGTGATCACCGAAGGGCGCCCGTGTTCGTACCCGGCGCCGCCGGCACCGGCGACGACGAACGGACCATGGCGGTCCCCGGCGGCAGTTCGCCGCCGGGGACCGCGGTTGACCGCCACGGAGTCCGCCGTGCGCCGGCAGCTGAAGACGCTTCACGAGTTCGAGCCGCGCGCGGGCAACGACG
>CAIXRL010000612.1 GCA_903921835.1 Candidatus Eiseniibacteriota bacterium
CGCGCCCGGCGCGCGCGGGCTGTGTGTGAACCCGGCTCACCCGTTCGTCGTGCTGCCGCTCGTGTACACGCGCACGGACACGACGCCGGCCCGACTCGTCAGCGTCACGTTCCACATCGACACGGCACGCATCGCGCTGCGCACGCCTGGAACGCCGGCCGCATCGGTGCACCTGGGCTCGTGGTTCGGCGCGTTCCCCAACGCGCTGCTGGAGGTCGCGGACGACGGCGGCGGCACCTACACCGCCGACGCGACGGTGCTCGGAAGCCCCTGCGGCCCGACCACGGGCGGACAGGTGCTCACCGTGGACGTTGCCGCGGCCGGCCCCGACGGGTTCGGCGCCGTCTCGGTGACGAGCGTGCGCGTGCGCGACTGCCTCAATGCTCCCATCGCCGGCGGACCGGGCGCCCCCGACTCGGTGCGCATTCAGTTCGCGCCGCTCGCGATCGCGCCCGCGGCACTTCCCGGCGCCCTGGCCGGCACAGGCTATCACCAGGTGCTCACCGCAAGCGGCGGCACGGGCCCGTATGCGTTCGCACGGCTCTCGGGCACGCTGCCCGCGGGCGTGACGCTCTCGCCGGACGGCGTGCTGGACGGGGTGCTGACGACAGCCGGTCCCGACACGTTCACGGTCGGGGTCACGGACTCATTCGCCTGCGCCGGGGAGCGCACGTATGCCGTGAACGTGAACTGCCCCGCCCTCGCGATCACGCCGGGCGCGCTGCCCGACGGGCTCGTGGGCTCTCCCTACGCGGCCGCGCTCGTCGCGAGCGGCGCGGCAGCACCCCTGACGTGGACGATCCGCGCGGGCGCCCTGCCCGGCGGCCTCTCGCTCGATCCCGCCACGGGCGCGATCGCCGGCACGCCGACCACGCCGGGCACGCACACGTTCACGGTGGCGTTCGCGGACGCGCACGGCTGCGGCACGAGCCGCGCGTACGCCTTCTCGCTGTTCTCACCGCCCGTCACCTCGACGCTGGCCGCCGACGCGCACGGGCTCTGCCTGTCCGCGGCGCACGCGCGCGTGGCGGTGCCGTTCGTCCTCACGCGCACCGACACGCTCACCGCGCGTCACCTGCGCGCCACGTTCCAGCTCGACGCCTCGCGCATCGCGCTGGCGAGCCCGGCCGCCCCGGAATCGAGCCTGCACGCGGGCTCGTGGTTCGCCGGCTTCGCCGCGCCCGTGCTCGTCGCGACCGACGAGGGCGGCGGCACGTGGACGATCGATCTCGCAGTTCCCGCCGGTCCCTGCGGCCCCGCCGGCGGCGGCCTCGTGTTCACGGCGGACGTCGTCGCCACGGGACTCGACGGCGCGGCCACGATCGGCGTGGACCAGGTGAAGCTCATCGGCTGCGCCGGTGACACGCTGCCCGTCGCGCCCGGCGCCGCGACCGCGCTCACCGTCACCCGCTCCGCTCCGGGCGCGATCGCCGATCTCGTCGCCACCCCGGTCACGAGCGGCAACGGCGCCGGTGCGACCACGGGGATCGCGCTCGCGTGGACGGATACCGCCCAGCCCTCGAGCCTCTATCGCGCGCCGTGGCCGGGCTACCCGGCCTACGCCGGCACCGCGGCCCCCGATTCAACGCTCGCACCCGCCGCACCCTGGACGCTCGTCGCGAGCGGCGTCTCGTCGCCGTACGTGGACCACCCGGGATCGCGAGGCTTCTGGTACTACGTCGCGCTGGCCAGTGATTCTTGCGGCAACATCTCGCACGTCTCCGACCGCACGACCGGCACGCTCGACTACGTGCTCGGCGACGTTTCCGACGGCGCCACACCCGGCACGGGCAACAACGGCGTCGGCCTCGAGGACATCACGCTGCTCGGCGCGAACTACGGGATCTCGGGCAGCACGATCGCGGCGCGCGGCGTCGGGTATCTCGACATCGGCCCGACGACCGATCTCGCCCCCACGTCGCGCCCGGCGCCCGACGGCAGCATCGACTTCGACGACCTGATGATCTTCGCGGACAACTTCCAGCAGGCGGTCACCGCGCCCGCTGCCGCGGGCCTCGCGACGCGCGCACTTGCCCCGGGCGGCGCGCCCGAACGCTTCCAGATCGAGGGGCCGTCGCTCGTCGCGCCCGGCGAGGAGATCGCCGTGCCGCTGCGCCTTTCCGCGGGCGGACGCATGCAGGGCTTCTCGGTGAAGCTCGGCTGGGACCCGGCGATCGTCGAGCCGCTGAACATGATTTCCGGCGGGTTCGCCGAGGGCCAGGGCGGCCTCGCGCTCACGCCCGAACCGGGCCGCGTGGACGCCGCGCTGCTCGGTCGGCGCGGTTCCGGGTTCGCCGGCGACGGCACCGTGGCGACGTTCCGCTTTCGCGCGCTGCGCGCGGGCGACGCGGCGCTGCGCATCGTCGAGGTACGCGGCCGCGATGCCGCGAACCGGCCGCTGCCCGCCGACGTGCTCGCCCGGACGGACACGCCGGATGCGCCGCGCCAGACGCTGCTGCTCGCGCCCGCGCCGAACCCGTTCACGACGAACGCCGTGCTGTCGTTCAGCCTCGCGCAGGCCGGCTCCGCCGAACTGCTCGTTTTCGACCTCAACGGCCGGCTCGTGCGCACGCTCGTGCACGGCCCGCTCGCGCCTGGAGTCCACCACGTGGCATGGGAAGGCCGGGACGACGCCCGCGCGGCCGTGGCCCCGGGCGTGTACTACGTGCGTTTCGTCGCGGGAAAGCACCGCTTCACCTCGCGAATCGTCCACCTGAAGTAGGAGCCGACATGCGACCTCTGCGATTTCCGCCCCGTATGCGGGCCTTCTGGACGGCGCTTGCGCTGGCCTCGACGCTCGTGCTGGGCTCCGCGGCCGCCCGCGCGCAGGGCATCACCACCGAGCTGCACCCGGCGATCGGCTCCGTCGCGCCCGGCGCGGAATTCGACGTGGACCTCGTCGTGCCGGTCGCCGGCGCGAACTTCAACGGCTTCCACGCCACCTTCGGCTACGACCCCGCCGCCCTCACGTTCCTGCAGGCCTCGCCCGTGTCGGCGCAGCAGGGCTGCCTGATGACGGGCGCGTGCAGCAACGCCTGCGGACAGACGTTCCATCTCTTCAGTGCCGCGGGCGACAGCCTGTGCGTGGACCTCTCGCTGATGTGCGACCAGATCGCGCTCTCCAGTCCGGGCCAGCTCTATCGCCTGCACTTCCGCGCCTCCAACACGGACCAGGCCACGTACGTGACCACCCGCAGCGCCACGTTCCTCAACGCCGGGCGCTTCGTGAACCCCGTGACCACGGCCAGCAGCCGCATCGTGATCGGCAGCCCGGCGGGCGTGGAGACGGGCGCCGGCGGGCCGCCGGCGCTGCGGATCCGCGCCGAGCCCAACCCGGCTCGTGGGCCCGTGGCGTTGTCGCTGGCCTCCCCGCGCGACGGCGTGCAGGACGTGGACGTGCTCGACCTCTCCGGGCGCATGGTGCGGCGCTTGTCCGCGGGCTGGCAGCCGCGCGGCTCGCGGCAACTCGCGTGGGACGGCGCCGACGCCGACGGCGCCCGGGTGCCCGCCGGCGTGTATCTCGTGCGGCTGCGTGCGAGCGGACTACTGGCCCTCGCACGGGTGGCGATGATCCGATAGCGCCCCGGCGGCCCGGGCGATTCCCGGCCCCCGATTCCCGGACCGCGAGCCGGGAGCGCGCGGCTGCGGTAGAGTGGCTGCCATGCTTCGTCCCGTGACCATCGTCGTCCTCGCGTGCCTGCTGCCCGGGGTCGCCGCCCGCTCGGCCCCATTGGCCCCACCGGCGCGAATGCCCGCGCCCAACGCTCCGCACCGGGTCGCGCCAGCGGCACCGCCCGCCCCGCGCCTGACGGACCCGGGCGCCGACCTGCAGCGCGACACGCTCGCCTGGGTGGGCGGGCGCGCCATCACCGCGCTCGACCTCGTTCAGCGCATCGAGTGGATGCCGTGGCCCGAGAAGACGGGCGACGCGGACATGACGTCCGTGAAGTCGCACGCGCTCCGCTCGCTGGCCGCCGAGGCCCTGCTGGCGAGCGAGAGCGAGCGCCGCACGGCGGGCGGTGGCGCCGATCTTTCGCGCTCCCGCGAGGCGCTCCGGCGCGCGCTGGCGCGCGATGCGCTCTTCCGCGAAGTTGCCGCCTCGTCGCCGCCACCCGCGGCCTCCGAGATCACCGCGCTGGCCAGGCGCATGCACCCCGGGGCGCGCGCGGACCAGCTTCCGGCGTGGCGGCGCGCGGCGGCGGATTCGCTGCGCACGCTCTCCGGGCAACGGCACGCCGCGGAGTTTCTCGTGGCGCACCTGGCCGGCAAGCGCGTGGACGTGGATTCGGCGGCGTTCATGATGCTCGCCGACACACTGCGCGCCTACATGGTGGCCGGGCACTGCGCGACCGCCGTGGACGGCGGCATCATCGTGCCCTCGGAAGCCCCCGAGATGCTCCTGGCCACGCTTGCCCCCGCGCTCGACAGGACGTTCGCGCACCTCCCGGGGGGGCCGCTCACGCTCGGGGACGCGCTCGAGGACATGCGCTTCTACCTCTTCGTCACGCACTCGCTGCGACCGCGTCGGTTCGCCGCGGAGCTCAGCGGGCAGCTCGAGCTCCTCGTCGAAGGCGAGATGATGGGGCGCGAGGCGCTCCGCAGGCACATGGACCAGCGCCCCGAGGTGCGCCACGACCTGCGGACCTGGACCGACGCGTGGCGGGCGTTCTCGGTGCTCGGCACCATCGCGAACGGCGGGCCCGCCGACGACGACGCTGCGATGCGGACCTTCGCGCGCACGGATCCCGATCGCGCCCGCGACGCCTGCGAGGTGGACGTCGAGGAGATCCTGTGCGGCACGCCCGGGGAAGCCGTGGCGGTGCGCGCGGCGCTCGATGCGGGGGCGCCCTTCGACTCGCTGGCGCAACGGCACTCGCGCCGCCCGCAGTGGGCCGGGCGCGGCGGCCGCTCGGGCTTCTTCCCGGTCTCGCTCCACCCCGAGCTGGGACTTGCGGCGCTGCTCTCACCCGTGGACACGCTGTTCGGGCCCGCGCGGCTGCCGGAGGGCGTCGCCATTTATCGGGTGCGGGGCAAGCGGCTCGCGCCCGATTCGGTCCAGGTGCGCGAGGTGCTCGAAGACGCCCGCAGGATCGCGACGTACGAACAGCGAGGCGACCGCGTCGCGCGCTATGTCGCCTCGCTCGCGAGCGGCGTGCGCGTGCGCTTCGCCGATGCGGCGCTCGCGCGCGTGGACATCCTGCCCGCCAACATGGTGGTTCGCAGGACGCTGGGTTTCGGCGGCGGCATGTCCGCCGCCCCGTCACTCGAGCCGATGTGGCAGTGGACCCGGTACTGGAGCGGCGCCCGCGACCCGCTGCCCTGAGCCCGGCCGACCCGGCACGCGAGGCGCCCCGCGAGGCGGAGTCCTCGCGGGGCGCGGCGTATCCCCCTGAACCGGCTCAGAACGCGTGGAGCGCGTAGCCGTCGTACTCGTCCCCGTGCTTGTCCATCGTGCGGCCGGTCGCGTCCAGCCCCTTGAACGAGAACACCCAGCGCTTCGGGTCGGTCACGGCGTCGCCGGTCGCGTTCTGGGTGATCCGGAAGTAGATGGTCGCGCTCTGCTTGTCCTTGTCGTACGTGACCGACAGGGGCGAGATCGGGATGTACGCCTGCTTGGAGGCGTTGATGTACGCGCCGTCGTTGTACGTGCCACCGGCGCCGTTGGAGCTGCCGTCGGCCTTCGTGATCGACCAGTTCGCCATGTTCATCACCGAACCGATGTCCATGTCCTGATTGAACACGAACGTCATCTTGAAGACCATCGAGGCACCTGGCGTTGCGAGCGACGCGTCCAGCGAGGAGACCGGCGTCTGCGAGCCGAGCAGCGTGTTGAAGTTGCTGTTCACGACGTCGTTGTAGAAGATCTTCGGTGTCTCGATGGTCCTGTACACCGTAGAAGCCAGAGCACCCGCCGCGGTGGTTCCCAGGTCGATCAGCTCATTGTACTGCTGCTTCGCCCGGGCGGGATCGTCCATGCCGAGGTAGGCGTAGGCGAGGTCGGCATGCGCGTTCGCGTTCTTCGGATCGATCGCGATGGCCCGTTCGAACAGGCTGGCCGCCTCCTCGTACCGGCCCTGCTTGTTCCGCACGAGCCCGAGGTTGTACTGCGCGGTCGCGCTCGTGGGCGCCAGCTGGATGACCTTCTGGAACTGCGTGTCGGCTTCCGCGAGGCGCCCGCTGTTCAGGTAGATGAAGCCCAGCGTGGTGGGCGGTTCGGCCGAGGACGGGTTGGTCTTGGCGAGCTGGAGGTACTGCTTCTCGGCCTCGGTCGTCTTCCCGGACTGGACCAGGGCCTTGCCCAGCAGCAGGCGGATGTTGTCGTCCTGCGGATTGATCTTGAGCGCCTTGTTGTACGCGGTGATGGCGTCGGCCGGCTTGCTCGCCATCATGTACACCTGCCCCATGTACGAATAGGGTTGCGTGTCCGCGGGGCTGTAGGCGGCCGCGCGCTTGAACTCCTGGACGGCGACGTCGTAGTTGCCCGACTGCGCAGCCGAGGCGCCGCGACTCATCGCCGACGCGGCCAGCGACGCGCGGTTCGCCGTTCCGGCCGTGAGCGACGTCCCCACGTTGGCGGTCGAGCTGTCGAACTGCGTCGTGAGCCCCGCCGAGAGCGCCGATACCAGGTAATCCGACATGAACCAACCTCCTCCACGACATCCCGGGCACTCGGCCGGCCGATTCATGAGCCCGCGGTTCATGAACAGTCCGGGCCAGGCATTCCTGGCCGCCCCGGCGCCCACTCCGCCGGGCGGCATTCGTCCTGCTCCGAGGTATCGGAAGGTCCGGAGAAAGGTTTAGCCCATCCCGCTCCGTGGCCGGGATTCGTGGGGCCAGCGCGGGCGGAGCCCCGGCGGCACGCGGCGGGGCATATCACCCATCGCCCCGCGGCCCACTCCCGGTCACTCCGGCGGGGTCAGCAGCTCGTGCACCTCGTCGTACTCGAACAGGTCGCCGAACCGGCCCCACTCGATGATCGTGGCGAACGTGCGCTCCAGGTTCTCGTCGGGCAGCGAGAGCGCCAGCGTCTCCATCACGAAGCCGCTGTCGACACCCTCCCTGCCCTGGCGCTGGATCACCCCCGAAAGCTCGGAAAACAGCCGCAGCTTGAGCAGGCGCTCGCGCCAGATCGCCTTGCGCGTCTCGGGCGTTCCGGCCTTGAGGAACCGGTGGCCCTCGGGCTCGAGCAGCACCATGCGCTTGGGCGTATCGACAAAATCGAGCATCTCCGCGGCCTTGACGACCGTGATGACGCGGCCGAACTCCTTCCGCGTGTCCGAGACGATCCGGAACAGCTCGTCCGAGCCCCCGCGTGCGTCCAGGTACTCGAGCAGACCGACGATCTCACCCGGAGGCGCATCGGGCACGGGCTCGATCACGTCCAACCCGGTGGATACCGTGGGCGCCGCGACGTCGGGCATTTCGCTGCCGGTGATGATGTCGTGCAGCTGGTCGACCAGGCGGAGGATTTCCGGCGAACGGTAGTCGCGGGGCCGGGGCAGCTTGTTCTCGACGATCGTGCGCACGACGCCGGGGTTGGCGCCCAGCACCACGATCCGGTCCGCCATGTACGCCACTTCCTTGATGTCGTGGCTGACCATGAGAATGGACGAGAGGTGATGGTCCTTCGCCGACCAGATGTCGATCACCTCGGCGCGCAGGGACTCCGCGGTCAGCGCGTCCACCTGGCTGAACGGCTCGTCCATGAACAGCAGCTCCGGGTCCACGGACAGCGCGCGCGCCATGCCGACGCGCTGCTTCATGCCGCCCGACAGCTCGCGCGGGTACGCGTCCTCGAAGCCGCCCAGGCCCACGCGCCGCACCGCGTGATCGACGCGCGCCGGGATGTCGTCCCCCGGGATGCCGCGCGCTGCGAGCACCGTGGCGACGTTCTCCGCGACCGTCATCCACGGGTAGAGCGCGAAGCTCTGGAAGACGATCGCGACGCCGGGGTTGAGCCCGGGCATCGGCTCGTCGTGGTAGAGCACCTGGCCGCCCGTCGGTGCGATGAGCCCGGCGAGCACGCGCATCAGAGTCGACTTGCCGCAACCCGACGGCCCCAGGAGCGCCACGACCTCGTTGGGACGGATCGTGAGGTCGATGTCCTCGAGCACCGGCAACATCTGGCCGTTGGGCAGGCGGAACTCGTGCGAGACCTTGCGGGCTTCGCACAGCGTGTCGGTCTCGGCCTGGACGGCCATGGGCTCGGTCATGAGCGGTTCTCCCGGTTCAGCGGTTCAGCGAGTAGCGTTCCTCGGCGAGACGATAGCCCCGCTGCCAGACATTGCGATTGAAGATCATCACGAGCGCCGACATGGCCAGCACGCCGGCGGCGAGCCCCGCGAAATCGCCCGATTCGGCCGCGCGGCTGATCGCCGAGCCGACGCCGGGCGTCGACACGACGCGTCCCTTGAAGGTCACGTACTCGGACACGATGCTCGCGTTCCACGCCCCGCCAGCCGCGGTCACCCAGCCCGTCACGAGGTAGGAGAACACGGCGGGGATGTAGAGCGTCCGCAGGCGCTGAGTGAGGCTCAGCCGGTAGCTGCGCGCGGCCTCCTTGAGGTCCGCGGGGATCGCCATCGCGCCGGCGATCACGTTGAACAGGATGTACCACTGCGTGCCGAGCAGCATGAGCAGGATGCTCCCCACCCCGAGCGGCACGTGCGCGAGGTCGAGCAGCGCGATCACGATCGGGAAGAGCATCGGGGCCGGGAACGACGCCGCCACCTGGATGACCGGCTGGAAGATGCGAGAGAGCCTGGGCGAGAGCCCGATCGCGAGTCCCGCGGGCAGCGCCCAGAGCGTGCCGATGGCGGTCGACGCGAGGACGCGCGAGAGGGTGAGCAGCGCCGATCCCACGATGACGCCCCAGCGGCCGAGCGACACCGTGCGCAGCAGGAACACGAGCTTGAAACCGCCGAAGCCGAGCAGCGCGACCACGAGCACGAACGGAACCAGGGACAGGCGCGAGGGCCTGCCGACGGGGCCCGCGGACCGGGCGACCGTCACCCGGGGCGCGCGCGGCCTGGACGAGCGCTGCCCGAGGCTCCGCAGCCCGTGCAGCGCCGCGCCGGCGGACTCCACCAAACGCGAGCGCTTGAGCCAGCTGAGGAACCACGAGTCCATCGCCTCCGTGGCGCCGCCCTCCTCGACGCGGAACTTCTGCGCCCAGACCACGACGGGCCGCCAGAGCAGCTGGTCGAGCGCGACGATCATCAACGTCATCGCGATGATGGCCCACACCATCGCCCGTACGTCGCCGCGCGCCACGGCCACGCTCATGTACGAACCGATGCCGGGCAGGCGATAGTCGTGGGAGCCGAGGACGAACGCCTCGTTGATCATCAGGAAGAACCAGCCGCCCGCCATGCTCATCATGCTGTTCCAGACCAGCCCCAGCGTCGCGAACGGCAGCTCGATCCAGCGCAGGCGCTGCCACCAGTCGTACCGGTAGACCGTCCCCGCCTCCGAGAGGTCCCCGGGGACCGCGCGCAGCGAGTGGTAGAAGCTGAAGGTCATGTTCCAGACCTGGCCCGTGAACATCATCAGCACGGCGGCCATCTCGAGGCCGATGTTGCTGGTCGGGAAGAGATGCACCAGCGCCAGCACCAGGCCCGGCATGAAGCCGAGAATCGGAATGCTCTGCAGCACGTCGAGCAGCGGGATCAGCACGCGCTCGGCGACCTGGTCCTTGGCCGCCCAGTACCCGTACACCAGCGTGAATCCCAGCGAGAATGCGTAGGCGATGAGCCCGCGCGACAGCGAGAACATCACGTACCGCGGCAGCGCCAGCGGCGAGAGGTCAATCGCGACCTCGTGACGTTGCGGCCCCACCCACTCTCCCGCCACGCGATGGATGCCGACCACCACGCCCACGAGCCCCGCCAGGATGAGCAGGTCCACCCAGCGCAGCTGGCGGGAGCGATGGAGGAAGGCATTCGCCTCGCCCCATGCGCGTCGCAGGAGATGGTCGATCATGCCGGCAGGTTGCTTGGAGATGGGTTTTCGCGCAAGGCGGAATCGAGCCCGTCGACCCCGGCCCGGGAATACACTCCCGGCCTACTCGTCGAGCGAGGGGACGTGGTCGCCCTCGATGCGAATCCGGGTGAGGTCGCCGCGCAGGCGCTGGCGCACTCTCGCCAGCACCACCAGCGCGACGACCACGAGCCCGGCCACGAATCCCCACCACAGGCCCACGGGCCCCATGTGCAGCCCGCGCCCGAGCCACAGCGACAGCGGCAGGGCCACCAGCCAGTAGCCCACGAGGTTCACCACCATGGGCGTGCGCGTGTCGCCGGAGCCGCGCAGGATGCCGATGGACACCACCTGCGTGCCGTCGAACACCTGGAACAGCCCCGCCAGCGGGAGCAGCCGCGCCGCGAGCGCGAGCGTGTCGGCGTCGTTGGTGTAGGCACCCGCGAAGAGTCGCGGCACGAACAAGAACGCCACCGCCGCGCACGCCATGAACCCGACGCCGCACGTGAGCGCCGACACGGCGACACGGCGCGCGTCCGCGGGCCGGCCCGCGCCGATCGCCCGGCCCACCAGCACCGAGCCCGCCGTGCCCACGCCGAGCGGCACCATGTAGCTCAGCGAGGCCAGGTTGAGCGCGATCTGGTGGGCCGAAAGGACCACCGGTCCCATGTTGCCCATGACCAGGCCCACGACCGCGAACACGCCGAACTCGAGCTGGATCTGCACGCCCACCGGCGCGCCCAGGCGCAGCACGTGCCACAGGGGCGTCCACGCGAGCGAGCGGGCCCGCCAGCGGAACAGCGGCCCCAGCTCCGGCCACGCCAGCGCGAGCAGGAGCAGCGCCATGAACCAGCGCGAAACCAGCGTGCCCACGCCGGAGCCGACGGGTCCCATGCGGGGACGGCCGGCCCTGCCGAAGACGAGCGCGATGCTCAGCAGGACGTTGAGGACGTTGGCGGCGACGATCGAGATCAACACCGGTCGCGTGATGCTGCGCGCCTGCAGGGTGGTGCGCAGCAGGCTGAAGAGCAGGAACGCGTACATGCTGGGCGCCATGACGCGCAGGTAGGGCGCCGCCACGGCGACGATGTCCGCCGGCTGGCCCAGGGCCGCCAGCACCGCGCGTGACGGGAGCATGGCGATGAGGACCAGCGTGCCCATTCCCGCCACGATGACGAGCCCGCGCTGGAACGCGCGCGCAACCGCCTCGTCGTCGTGCGCGCCCACCGCCTGCGCGATGAGCGGCTCGAGCCCGAGCACCAGGCCGAGGCCGAGGCCTCCGAGCGAGAACGCGTACAACCCGCCGATCGCCACGCCCGCCAGCGCCGCCGGCGAGTAGTGCC